>NZ_JBBKZV010000035.1:0-61541 GCF_037889915.1 Variovorax humicola
GTCGTAGGACACCTCGATGAACTTGGCGCCCAGCGATTCGATCTGCTCCTTGACGCTGGGGCGCACGTCGCTGGCCTCGATCACCGCGCCCAGGCGCTTGGCCGTGGCAATCGCCTGCAGGCCCGCGACGCCCACGCCCAGGATCACGACGCGCGCGGCCTTGACCGTGCCGGCGGCCGTCATCAGCATCGGGAAGAAGCGCTGGTACTTGTCCGCGGCGATCATCACGGCCTTGTAGCCGGCGATGTTGGCCTGCGAGGAGAGCACGTCCATGCTCTGAGCGCGGGTGGTGCGCGGGGCGGCTTCCAGCGCGAAGCTGGTGAGGCCGGCCGAGGCCAGGCGCTGCAGGCCGGCGGCGTCGAAGGGGTTGAGCATGCCGATGACGACGGTGCCGGGCTTCATGCGCGCGGCCTCGTTGTCGAACGGGGTGCGCACCTTCAGCACGATGTCCGCGCCATAGGCGCCATCGAAGTCGGTGATCTCCGCACCGGCCGCCTGGTAGGCCGCATCGGGCACGCTGGCGGCGATGCCGGCGCCCGATTGAATGCGTACCGTGTGGCCCTGGGCTACAAGTTTCTTCGCCGTCTCGGGCGTTACCGCCACTCGGGTTTCGCCGGCGGTGGATTCGCCGGGCACGCCAATCAGCATAGATTTCTCCTCAGGCCAATCGCCTCTGATCCTCAATGAAATTCGCGGCAGACTTTAACTGAAGGGGCTACCGGCTCCCACTCCCCCGGTAAGCAATTGAACGGCTGCTACCAATTTGATAGCAACAGGGCGCATTTGAGGGTTAGTGCTGCCAAGGACCGTCATTGGTACTTTTGTCCATTTCTGACCATTGTTGACGATTAAGGCCCAACTCCGTGCGGAAGTTGACGATTGAGTTCCGTTTGGAGTGCGTTGGGCCACGAAGACGCCCCTAGACTCGGAGTTCTAATAAAACAAGATACAGGGAAACAGGCATGCGAATCGCAGCGCTGGATGATGAACCGTCTCAGCTCGAACTGGTACGGCACACGATAGAAGGCATCGGGCACGAATGCCATGGATACACCGAAGGGAAGGCACTGCTGCGCGATTTGCGCCATCAGAGCTTCGACCTTCTGGTCCTCGACTGGACGCTACCGGAAGTCTCCGGCCCGACGATCGTCAAGTGGATCCGCCAGGACCTTGCCAGCCGGATGCCGATCCTGTTCGTGACGAACCGTCGCGAAGAAGCCGACATGGTCGAGGGCCTCAGCGCCGGCGCCGACGACTTCATGGTCAAGCCGATCCGCGTGGGCGAACTCGAAGCGCGCGTCAAGGCGCTGCTACGCCGAGCCTATCCGAGCCAGCATGAGGCCGAAGTGCTGTTCGGACCCTACCACTTTCATCTCAATTCGCGCACGCTGCATGTCAAAGGCGTTCCCGTGGAACTCAAGCACCGCGAATACGAACTCGCGCTGTTCCTGTTCCAGAACATCGGCCGCCTGCTGTCGCGTGAACATCTGCGCGAAGCCGTGTGGGGCATCGGTCCGGACGCGCCGTCGCGCTCGCTCGACACGCACATGTCGCGCTTGCGCACCAAGCTCGACCTGCGCCCATTCAACGGCTTCCTGCTGTCGGCTGTCTACGGCCTGGGCTATCGACTCGAAGCCTTTGACGTCGATTCGCTCGGCTCGATGTCGGAGAGCCAGCTGGGCCCTCTCACCGCAACCACCTGAGCTTGCGATGGGCTCGCAAGACTGGTCGCCGGGGCGCGCCGCCATCGGGCTCGCCATGGTGCTCGGAAGCACCGGCGCATGGGCAGCACCGGCTGGCTACGTGCAATACCGCGTGATCGCGGGTGAAACGTTGGCGTCCATCGGTGCGCAGTATCTGCGCACGCCGACCCTGTGGCGCGAACTCCAATCGCTCAACAACATCGTCGATCCACAGCAGCTGACGCCCGGCAGCATCGTGAAGTTGCCACGCCGTCTGTTGCGGCCAGCGGGCATGGCCGTCGCACGAGTCGAGTTCGTGCAGGGCGCCACCACCGCCAGCAGGCCGGCAGGCAAGGCCGAGCAGGCACCGACACCGCTGGCCGCCGGTGACGCCGTCACCGAAGGCGCCCGTCTCAGCGTCCCCGAACACGGCTACCTTCGCCTGAAGCTGGCCGACGGCTCCGTGGTGCGGGTGCTGGCCGATTCGGACGTGGAACTCAAGCGCCTGCGCGGCAAGCGCCCCGGCAACTCCTACCAGTCGGTGATCCAGGTGAACAAGGGCAAGGTCGAGTCCGAAGTGGCGCCGCAGCCCAAGGGGCGGACCTTCGAGGTCCAGGCGCCCGGCGCCGTCGCGAGCGTCCGTGGCACCCGTTTCGACGTGGCCGTCGGCCAGGACGGCCAGACCTATGCGGCGGTCACGGAAGGGACGGTCCTGATGAAACCCCGCGCTTCCCGCAAGAACGGCACGACGGCCCTGATGGCGGCCGGGCAGGGTGCGGTGTTCGACGGCAAGGGCAAGCTCCATTCGCGCCAATCGCTGCCCGATGCGCCCGATCTCTCGACCTTGCAGCACGACTTCGAAGACCCCAGCGCATTCACGCTGTCGATGGCACCGTTGGCCAGGGCGGGCAGCCGCTACGAAGTGCGTATCGCGCGCGACGAAAACCTGCACAAGGTGCTGCGCAACGGCGTCTTCAGCGAGCAAGTGAAGTTCGCGGTGCTCGAGAACGGCGACTACACGCTGGGCGTCCGGGTGATCAATCCCGACGGCCTGGCCGGCCCGGAGGCACGGCACACGATCCGGGTGCATGCCAAAAATCGCGCCGGGCTGGCGACGAGCGATGGCGCGCCCGTCGAGCGTCCGTAGCGCGGCAGGGTTCCCGCCTCCATTGCGCGCAGTGCCCACCATTCATGCCGTACCGGCCGCCTTCGCCTATTGACGCCAACCGCCCGCAGCGCTGGCGGCGCAGTCTGCGCAAACGGGTTCACTGGATGCTGCTGTCGCTGGGCATGCTCACGTTCGTCGCGGTGCTGGTGCTGACGCAACCGCTGCCGCGCGTCGACCGCATGCTGCAGGACAACGCGAGCGCCGAGATCAGCCAGCCACCCACCCACGAGATCGTGATCGTCGCGATCGACGAAAAAAGCATCGGGTCGATCGGCCGCTGGCCCTGGCGCCGCGCCTTGCACGCGGAGTTGCTGCGCCGCATTGCAGCCGATTCGCCGCGCTGCATCGGCCTCGACCTCCTGATGTCCGAGCCGGATACGCGGCACCCGGATGACGAAAAGGTGCTGGCCAACGGCATTTCGGACAGCGGCTGCGTGGTGTTGCCGATGGCGCTGCAGGTGCGCGGCGGCAAGACGCAATCCGAACTGTTGCCGCTGCCGATCCTGGCCAACGCGGCGACATCCATCGGCCATAGCCATGTGTCGATCGACGACGACGGCGTTGCCCGCACCGTCTATATGCACGAAGGCTTTGCCGGCCGGACCTGGCCGCACTTCAGCAAGGCACTGGAAGAGGCGGCCAACGCCTATGCCAAGGGCACCGCATTGCCGCCCGCGCCCCAGCCGCTCACCGTCGTACCGGAACCAACCGGACCGTGGCTGCGGACCGGCCATGAGGTCGTCGTGTTCACGAAGGGCGACCCCCCCTTCAAGATCGTCTCGTATGTCGACGTCATCCAGGGACTGGTGCCTGAAGGCACCTTCACGAGCCGCTACGTACTGGTGGGCACCACGGCGGCCGGTTTGGGCGACCTGTATGCCACCTCGGCCACGTCCACTTCGGGGCTCACCCCCGGCGTCACCATTTTCGGCAGCGTGCTGCAAGGCCTGATCACCGACCGGCAGGTCGTCCTGGCGACGCCGATGCAGGATCTTGCGTTCAACCTCGGTCCGTTGGTGGTGGCGCTGCTGGGCCTGCTGTGGCTGCGACCCGTCGGCGTGGTGATCCTGATCTGCTCGATGCTCGCATTGCGGCTGGGGCTCCATGCATCACGGCCGTGGGTCGGCATCCAGTTCGCGCCGGCAGCGGGCTTTTTCGGGCTGTTGCTGGTGTATCCCTTCTGGAGCCTTTTGCGCCTGACGGCCACCATCCGCTATCTGCGCTGGGGCACCGAGCAACTCAACGAGGCGATGGCAGACCTGCCGCCGATGCCCCTGCGCCCGCCGAGCGGTGACTTTCTGGACCGCGAGATGGCCGTGACCTCGCAGGCCGGCCTGCGCATGCGCGACCTGCAGCGCTTCATTCGCGACGGCATCGACCACCTGCCAGACGCGACCATGAGCCTGAGCCGCGTCGGCGTGGTCTTCCTGGGCAACATCGCCGCGTCGCAGCACTGGCGGGCCGGGCCCGACGGACTGGTCGGGCGCGATGCCCACGAGTTGATGGGCGACCTGCGCTGGCGCACCACCGGCGCACCGATGATGCCGCCGGGCGCACTGGCGGGGCCCGAGCCGCAACCGATCCTCGGAGAGGGGCTGGATTCGCAAGGGCGCTTCGTGCTGCTGCGCTGCGTGCCGTTCTACAACGCCGGAAACTCGCACGCGGGTTGGATGGTGGCGCTGGTCGACATCACGCGCATGCGCCAGGCGCAGAGCCAGCGCGACGAAGCCTTGCGCTTCATCTCGCACGACATCCGCGAGCCGAGCGCGGCCATCCTCACCATCCTGGAACTGATGCGTGCCAGTCCCGGCACGCTCAGCGACGAGCAAGCGACGCAGCGCATACGCCGGCATGCCGAGACGGGACTGGAACTGGCCGACGGCTTCGTGAACCTGGCCCGCGCCGAGGCGCAACCGTTTCGTGCCGAAATACTGGACCTGGTCAGCCTGCTGGAGCAGACCACGGACGACGCCTGGGCACACGCGCGCAAGCGCAACGTGCGCATCGTGCTGTTCAACACCCTCGACGAGGCCCTGTGCCTGGCCGACCGCGGCCTGCTCGTGCGTGCGCTGAAGAACGTGCTCAGCAACGCACTCAAGTATTCGCCCGCGGGCATGGACCTGCGCTGCCACGTGATCGAGCGCCCGGCGCATTGGGCGCTGGCCATCCAGGACCAGGGACCGGGCATTCCGGCCGCGATGCAGTCGCAACTGTTCCAGCCCTTCCACCGCCTGCACAGCGAGTCGCACCCCGAGGTGCTCGGCGTCGGCCTGGGGTTGTTGCTGGTGCGCACCGTGGTGCAGCGCCATGGCGGTACCGTCGAAATCGACAGCGTGGAGAATGCGGGCTGTACCGTGACGCTGGTGCTGCCGAAGCCCACCGCCTCGGAGCTTGCCGCACTCGGCGACGACAAGGAAGACACATGAATCGGCCCATGAGGATCAAATTGCTGCTCGGCCTGTCGCTGCTCGCCGCCTGGCTGGTGCCGGCAACGGCGCAGGAAGTGGAAGCCAGCGACATGGTGCGCGGCGGCATGCAGGTGATCCAGATGGTCGACCAGGGCAAGACCGGCGAACTGTGGGACGGCGCCACGGCCGCGACCAAGAAGCAGGTGGCCCGCGGCGAATTCATGACGCAGATCTCCAAGGCGCGCGGCCCCCTCGGCGCGCCGGTGCAGCGGACCTGGGTTGCCGTCAATCGGCAGGTGGTGGCCGACAGCAATGCCGACGTGGCCGGCCAGTACGTGAGCATCGAATACGAAACCCGCTTCACCAATGCCGCAGCCAACCGCAACTCGATGCGCGAACTGGTGAGCTTTCACCTGGACGGCGACAAGGTGTGGCGCTTCAGCGGCTATCTCCTGCGCTGAAGCCACCGCAGACAGGCACCCTCATGCACAACCCCGAAAGCGCCCCCAGCCCGCTGCGCTGGAAGCCCAACGTGACGGTCGCCGCGGTGATCGAACGCGACGGCCGCTTCCTGCTGGTGGAGGAGCATACGGCCGGCGGCCTGAAGCTCAACACGCCGGCCGGGCACCTCGACCCCGGAGAATCGCCAGCCGAGGGTTGCACACGCGAGGCGCTGGAGGAAACGGCGCATCACTTCACGCCGACTGCGCTAGTCGGGGTGTACATGGCCCGGTTCCAGAAGCAGGCCGACGGCGAGGACATCACCTACATGCGCTTCGCATTCGCCGGCGACCTGGGCGCCTTCGAGCCCGACCGCGCGCTGGACACCGGCATCGTGCGCACGCTCTGGCTCACCGCCGACGAGATTCGCGCCAGCACGGAGCGGCACCGCAGCCCGCTGCTGCTGCAATGCATCGAGGACTACCTGGCCGGCCAGCGCCATCCGCTCGCCCTGATCCACGTCGACACGTCGGTCAAACAAGGCGGCCCCACCCCCTAGCCGCAACACCTCGCCCCCCTTCCAGCCTTGCCCCTTCCAGAAACACCGCGGAAACCGGCTTTGCCGGGCCGCTGGTGTTGCCCCCGGCAACGGGTGAGAGGAGCGCACGCAGTGCCGCGATCTTGGGCACGAGCCCCCAGGCTCGCCCTGCCCCTTCGTGAAACACCACGGAACCGGCTTTGCCGGGCCGTCGGTGTTGCCCCCGGTAGGGGGAGGGAGGAGCGCACGCAGTGCGCGGAGCCTGGGGGCGAGCAACATAATCCACGGTCATGAAAAAGCAACGCGTCGTGGTCGGATTGAGTGGCGGGGTCGACTCCGCGGTGACGGCGCACCTGCTCAAGCAACAGGGCCACGAGGTCATCGGCATCTTCATGAAGAACTGGGAAGACGATGACGACAGCGAATACTGCTCGTCGAACATAGACTTCATCGACGCGGCCAGCGTGGCCGACGTGCTGGGCATCGAGATCGAGCACGTCAACTTCGCAGCCGACTACAAGGACCGCGTGTTCGCCGAGTTCCTGCGCGAGTACCAGGCCGGCCGCACGCCGAACCCCGACGTGCTGTGCAACGCCGAGATCAAGTTCAAGGCCTTTCTCGACCATGCAATGCGACTGGGCGCCGAGAAGATCGCGACGGGACACTATGCGCGGGCGCGCTTCAACGAGGCCACGCAGAAGCACGAGTTGCTCAAGGGACTGGACCCATCGAAGGACCAGAGCTACTTCCTGCACCGGCTCAACCAGTCGCAGTTGTCGAAGACGCTGTTCCCGGTCGGCGAACTGCACAAGACCGAGGTGCGCCGCATTGCCGACGAAATCGGCCTGCCCAACGCGAAGAAGAAGGATTCGACGGGCATCTGTTTCATCGGCGAGCGGCCGTTCCGCGAGTTCCTGAACCGCTACATCAGCAAGGCGCCCGGGCCGATCAAGGACGCGCGCGGCCGCACCATCGGCGAACACCAGGGTCTGAGCTTCTACACGCTGGGGCAGCGGCAGGGCCTGGGCATCGGGGGTTTGAAAGAGAAGGGGGCGCAGCGCGGCAGTGGTGACCATTCGCCATGGTTCGTGGCGCGCAAGGACGTCGAGAAGAACACGCTGTGGGTGGTGCAAGGGCATGACCACCCGTGGCTTCTGAGCCATTCGCTGGAAGCCGACGACACGAGTTGGGTGGCAGGCGCTGCGCCCGTGATCGGCGGCTATGCGGCGAAATCGCGCTACCGCCAGGCCGACGCCGATTGCGCCCTGGCCGATGGCGCCAATGGCCGAATCCGCCTCGACTTCCCCGAGGCCCAATGGGCGGTGACGCCGGGCCAGTCGGCGGTGCTCTACGACGGCGAAGTCTGCCTGGGCGGCGGCGTGATTGCACAGGCCGGCTGAAATCCCGATTTCGCTGCGGCGGGTTCGGCGCGCGGCGCCGCCCAATCCGCACAAAAGCGCTGCGCATACGCTCGGCCTGCGAGTAGCATCGCGCGACGAGACAACTCCCGAGGAGACCGGCAACATGGCCAAGAGCGGACTATCCATACTCAACCCTTTGGAAATGTGGCGCGAAGCGCTCACGCAATGGGAAGGCACGACCAACAAGGTGGCTGGCAAGCAGATGAACACGGAAGAGTTCGCCAAGGTGCTGCACTCGGTTTCGGGCGCCACGCTCGGCGTGCAGCAGGCCGTGACCAAGGCCAACAAGGCGGTGCTCAAGGAGATGAACCTGGCGAGCCGGGAAGACCTCGTCGAGATCGGCGAGCGCCTTCACCGCATCGAGGACATGCTCGAGTACCTGTGCCGCCAGACGGCCGGCAAGCCGCCGTCCACGCCGACGTCCCCGCCCATGCCGCCGCGCACGCGCAAACCGCCCACGGCGGCTGCGCCAGTTGCCACGGCGCCCGCATCCGCAGTCGCTCCGAAGGTGGCCGCCGACGCCGCGCCCGAGCCTGCATCCAAGCCCGCCCCCAAGGCCAAGGCAACCCCCTCCGCCAAGCGCCCGGCCCGCAAGAAGGCCTGACCGCCATGGCCAGCCCCAAGGCAGAAGCAGCGGTGGCGCCCGACGAGTCCTGGGTGACGCGCGTGCGCGAGGAAATCGAACGTGCGGTGCAGCGCAGCGTCAAGGGTGCGGAATACCTTGTCGCCGGCCCGGCCACGGTGGGCACCACGCCCAAGGACGTGATCCACAACCGCGGCACGCTGAGCCTCTACCACTACCGCCCGATGGCCGACGAGATCTACCGGATCCCGTTGCTGCTGGTGATGGCGACGACCAACAAGGCCTACATCTTCGACCTGGCCCCGGGCCAGAGCCTTGTGGAGTTCCTGCTCAAGGCCGGCTACGACGTCTACGTCATTGACTGGAACCCGCCGCGCGCCGACGAAGCCGGCCTGCGCTTCGAGGACTACACACAGCGCTTCATTCCCGACTGCGTGCGCCGCGTGCAGGAACACTCGGGCGTGCAGGACGTCAACATGATCGGCTACTGCATGGGCGGCGTGCTGGCGACGATCTACGCGGCCACGCACGGCGACGGTCCGGTGAAAAACCTGGTGTGCTTCACCACGCCGATCGACTTCAGCAAGATGACGCAGTTCCAGGCCTGGTCGGACAAGCGCCATTTCAAGGTCGACGAGATGGCCGACCACATGGGCATCGTGCCGGCGCCCATCATCACCAGCGGCTTCGACGCGCTGCGCCCCACCGGGCGGCTCACCGGCACGATCCGCTTGTGGGACAACATCTGGAACGACGCCTACGTCAAGCAGTACCGCATGATGGACCGATGGGGCACCGAGACGCTGCCGCTGGCTGGCGCGTATTTCAAGCAGACCATCAAGTCGCTGATGTGGGGCAACGAGCTATACACCGGCACGCTCAAGGTCGGTGGCAAGACGGTCGACCTCGGCAACATCAAGGTGCCGCTGCTGTCGATCGTGGCCGAGCACGATCACATCGTGCCCTACGACTGCGCGCATCCGCTGATGGAGAAAGTCGGCTCGACCGACAAGGAAGAAGTGATCCTGAAGGGGGGACATGTGAGCCTGGTGGCGGGACCGAACGCCGTCAAGCGCATGTGGCCAAAGCTGGACCAATGGCTCGGAGAACGATCGACATGAAGCAGGCAGCCGCCACCAAGAAGGAAACCGCCGCCCACACCTACCCGCGCGGCGTGCACTGCAATGGCACCGATGTGCAGATCGACTTGCTGCGCGCCGGCGACGAGGCCGAACTGCTGGCTTTTGCGCAATCGCTGCCGGAGCACGACCTGCTTTTCATGTCACGCGACATCGCGCAGCCGCCCGTGTTGAAGGCCTGGATCCGCGAGTCCGTCGAGTTGGGTCGCATGCCGAGCCTGCTGGCGCGTGCAGGCGGCAAGGTGATCGGCTGCAGCGCGCTAATGCACGACGGTCATTCATGGTCGCCGCACGTGGGTGAGTTGCGCGCAGTGGTCGGCGCCGGCGCGCGTGGCCTCGGGCTGGGCCGGCACCTGATCCAGGAGAGCTTCGTGCAGGCGCTCGCGATCGGCCTTGAAAAGCTCGTGGCCCAGATGACCACCGACCAGCGCGGCGCCATCGCGCTGTTCGAGAGCATGGGCTTCCGGCCGGAAGCGCTGCTGGCCCAGCACGTGCGCGACCGCAGCGGGCGCAAGCACGACATCGTGGTGCTGAGCCACGACGTGGCTGCCGTGCAGGGAAGATTGGCGGCGTTCGGCGTGGGGGAGTAGAGAAAGACCCGGGCGCCGCCCTCGGCGGCGCGGTCAGGCTTTCGACAGCGCCCCGCGATGCACCTCGGCGAGCAGTTCATAGGAACGCAGCCGCGCCTTGTGGTCGAACACCTGCGAGGTGATCATCAGTTCGTCCGCGCCGGTGCGTGCGATAAAGGCATCGACCGCGGTGCGCACCGTGTCGGGTGAACCGACGGCCGAGCAGGACAGCACCGAATCCAGCAAGGCCCGTTCGGCCGGACCGACACGCTCGTAGTAGCCCTCGACGGGCGCCGGCAGGCGGCCCGGACGGCCGCTGCGCAGGTTGACGAAGGCTTGCTGCCACGATGTCGCATTGAATCTGGCCTGCTCGTCGGTGTCGGCCACGAACACGTTGAAGCCGAGCATCACATACGGCTTCTGCAATTGCGCCGAAGGCTTGAAGGTGCTGCGGTAGATCTCGATGGCTTGCATCATCTGCTGCGGCGCAAAGTGCGAGGCAAAGGCATAGGGCAGGCCGAAGTGCGCCGCGAGCTGCGCGCCGAAGGTGCTGGAGCCCAAGATCCACACCGGCACCTCGAGGCCCATGCCCGGCACGGCGCGCACGGCCTGGCGCGGCGCCTTGGACATGAAGTCCATGAGTTCGAGCACGTCCTGCGGGAACTGGTCGGCATCGGAATCGAGGTTGCGACGCAGCGCCTGCGCGGTGCGCTGGTCGGAGCCCGGCGCACGGCCCAGGCCGAGGTCGATGCGTCCGGGGTAGAGCGATTCGAGCGTGCCGAACTGCTCCGCGATGACGAGCGGCGAATGGTTCGGCAGCATCACGCCGCCGGCACCGATGCGGATGGTGGACGTGCCGGCGCCGACGAAGGCAAGCAGTACGGCCGTGGCCGCGCTCGCGATGCCGGGCATGCCGTGGTGCTCGGCCAGCCAGTAGCGGCGGTAGCCAAGCTTTTCACCGAGTTGCGCGAGTGCCAGCGAGTTGCGGAACGACTGCGCCGCGTCGCCGCCCTCGCAGATGGGCGAGAGGTCGAGGATGGAAAGGGGGAGCATGCGCGGCATGATGCCGCAGGTCTCAAGCCCGTGCCGCCGCGGGGTTTGTCTTGGCGGGCTGCGCCTGCTCCTGGGGCAATGGATCGAACTGGCTGTGCGGGCGGTCGTTGCCGGCGCCCTGCGCAACGCTGAACCCGACCGTCGTCATGCCGCCCTCCGAGCGCGCGAACACGGTGCCGTTGTGCATCACCGCCACGGCCTTGACGATCGCCAGGCCCAGCCCATGGTTTTCGCCGCTGTTGCGGCGAGACGTATCGACACGGTAGAAACGGTCGAACAGGCGTGGCAAGTGGTCTGCCTCGATGGGCGCACTGGGATTGGAAAAGGCCACCTCGGCCGAGCGCTCCCCTTGCGTGATGCGCACGCGGACATGCGAGCCGGGACGCGAATGCTGGATCGCGTTCTGCAGCAGGTTGGTGAGCGCGCGGCGGAACAGCGAGGTCTGGATCGGCGCGACCGCATCGCCTTCGACCTGCACCGTCATGCCGGCCTCGTCGAGCAGCAGATCGAGGAATTCGATGGTCTTGCCGACTTCCTGCGCAATCGACGATGCGACCAGGTCGCGCGCCCGCACGCCCTGCTCGGCGCGCGCGAGGAACAGCATGTCGGCGACGATGGCGCGCAGGCGCTCCAGCTCCTCCAGGTCGGACTGCAGCACCTCGCGCAGCGCATCGGCATTGCGCTCGCGCGCCAATGCGACC
This sequence comes from Variovorax humicola, assembly GCF_037889915.1. Lineage (NCBI taxonomy): Bacteria > Pseudomonadati > Pseudomonadota > Betaproteobacteria > Burkholderiales > Comamonadaceae > Variovorax > Variovorax humicola. The sequence continues at coordinate 11,704 of NZ_JBBKZV010000035.1, forward strand.
TGCGTCTGTCCGATCAGGTTGGCGAGCGGCGTGCGCAGTTCGTGCGCGACGTCGTCGCTGAAAGTGGCGAGTTGGCGGTAGGCCACGTCGAGCCGGTCCAGCGCCGCATTGAACGATGCGCCCAGGTCGGCGAGTTCGCCCGGCAACGCGGGCAACTGCAATCGCTGCGCACGGTTGTCCGGGCCGATGCGCTGCGCGTCGGCCGACAGCCGCTGCACCGGCGCCAGGCCGATGCGCGCGATCCAGTAGCCCAGCGCGGCGGAGAGCGCCGTGCCGAGCAGCGTGAGCACCAGCACGGCCGTCTCGAAGGTGCGCAAGGTGATGTTGAAGGGCTCCGCATCGACGCCTGCGATGAAGCGCACCGCCGGCCGCGTGCCGCTGGCGGGCATCGACAGCGCGCGCACCCGCATGCGCCGGGCCGGCGAGCCGACCATCACTTCCACATCGGCCTGCTGGTCGGCCGCGATCTGCGGCATGTCTTCGCCGAAGCGGTAGGACGGGTCCTCGCTCCACATCCACGAGCGGGTATGGGTGTCGGCCGCGCCGAGCGTGTCGAGCTTTTCCTGGATGCGCTGGCCGAGGTCCACGGCGCGGCCGTGCTGCAGCATGTAGCTCATGTCCTCGAGCCGCGCGCTGATCTGCCCCTGCTGGTGCCGTTCGAGCTCGCCGGCCAGCACGCGGTGCAGCGCGCCGCCGATGAGCGCAAAGCCCACCAGCGCCGCTGCCGCAAACATCAGCGCGAGCCGGACGGCAATCGACTTCTTCATCCCTTCTCGTCCAATTCGACAGTGCGTTCGTTGCTGCGGTCTTCCAGCAGATAGCCCATGCCGCGGATGGTGTGCAGCAGGTTCGTGCCAAATGGTGCATCGATCTTGGCGCGAAGGCGCTTGATGGCGACTTCGACCACGTTGGTGTTGCTGTCGAAATTCATGTCCCACACGAGTTCGGCGATCACCGTCTTCGAGAGGATCTCTCCCTGGCGTCGCGCCAGCACGGCGAGCAGCGCGAACTCCTTGGCGGTGAGGTCGATGCGCTGGCCCTGCCGCATCGCCTTGCGGCCGATCAGGTCGACGTGCAGGTCGCCGACGCGCAGCAGCGTCGATTCATGGCTGCGACCACGGCGCGTGAGGGCCTGCAGCCGCGCCAGCAGTTCGATGAAGGAGAACGGCTTGACGAGATAGTCGTCGGCGCCATCCTGCAGGCCGCGCACCCGGTCCGCCACGCCATCTCGCGCCGTCAGCATGATCACCGGCGTGTTCTTCACGCTGCGCAGCGACTTGAGGACCGAAAAGCCGTCGAGCCCCGGCAGCATCACGTCGAGCACGATCACGTCGAAGTCGTAGTGCAGCGCCATGTGCTGCCCGTCGATGCCGTCGAAGGCGAGGTCGACCGTGCAGCCCTGCTCGGTCAGGCCCTGCTGCAGGTACTCGGCCGTCTTGCGCTCGTCTTCGACGATCAGCACTTTCATCGGATGCCCGCCGTTGTCATTCGCTGGCGGCGCCGGCCGGCGCGGCTTGCGGCGGCAAGCCCTTGCGGCGCTGGCGCGCATCCTTGCGGCGCACGTACCAGTGGTGCGCGCGGTCGAGGTAGAGGTACACCACGGGCGTGGTGAACAGCGTGAGCATCTGCGACAGGATCAGCCCGCCCACCATCGCGTAGCCGAGCGGCCGGCGCAGTTCGGAGCCGGCGCCATGGCCCAGCATCAGGGGCAGGCCGCTCAACAGGGCACACATGGTGGTCATCATGATCGGTCGGAAACGCAGCAGGCAAGCCTCGTAGATCGCATCTTGCGGCGACATGCCCTTGTCACGTTCGGCATGCAACGCGAAGTCCACCATCATGATGCCGTTCTTCTTCACGATGCCGATCAACAGGATGATGCCGATGAGCGCGATCACGCTCAGATCGTACCCGCCCGCCATCAGGATCAACAGCGCGCCCACGCCGGCCGAAGGCAGCGTCGACAGGATGGTCAGCGGATGGATGTAGCTCTCGTAGAGCAGGCCCAGCACGATGTAGACCGAGATCAGCGCGGCGGCGATCAGGTAGGGCTGCGTGCGCAGCGAATCGCCGAAGGCCTGCGCCGTGCCCTGGAAGGTGCCCGTCAAGGTCTGCGGCACGCCCATCCTGGCCTGCGCGACGTTGATCGCATCGACCGCCTGTCCCAGCGAGGTCCCAGGCTTCAGGTTGAACGAGATCGTTACGGCCGGGAACTGGCCCTGGTGCGCGATGGCGAGGTAGCCGGTCTTGCTGGTGTCGACCGAGACGAAAGTCGACAGCGGGATCTGCTGCCCGTTGATCGGCGACGTGAGGTAGAGATGGGAGAACAGCGAAGGATCACGCTGCAGCTCGGGCGTGACTTCGAGCACCACGTTGTAGCTGTTGAGCTGGGTGAAGTACTGCGCCACCTGGCGCTGGCCGATCGCGTCGTAGATGGTGGCATCGACCATCGCGGGCGAGATGCCGTAGCTCGACGCGCGCTGTCGGTCGACCGTGACCATCGCGGTCGGCGCGCGGTTCTGCTGGTCCGACGTGACGTCGGTGAGTTCCGGCAGTTCCTTCATCGTCTCCAACAGGCGCGGCGACCAGGTGTTGAGCTCGGCCAGGTTGGAGTCGGTGAGCGTGTACTGGTATTGGGTGCGCGACAGCCGGCCGCCGACGGTGATGTCCTGCCCGGCCTGCATGAACAGCGTGACGCCCTGCACCGCCGCGAGCTTCGGCCGCAGGCGGGCGATGACTTCATCGGCGTTGGCCTTGCGCCCTTCGTCCTTGGGTCGCAGGCCGATGAAGAAGTTGCCGGAATTGAAGGTGCTCGCACCGGCCTGCAGGCCGAAGGTGCTGACGTCCGGATCCTTGCGGATGATGTCGGCCAGCTGCAGCATGCGGTCGTGCATGATGTTCGAGGATGAGTCCTGCGCCGAGTCGGCCGAGCCGAAGATGAAGCCGGTGTCCTGCTGCGGGAAGAAGCCCTTGGGGATCACGATGAACAGTGCCACGGTTGCGGCCACCGTGGCGATGAAGCTCATCAGCGTGATGAACGGATGGTCGAGCACCACATGCAGGCCGCGCTTGTAGCCATTGAGCATGGCATCGAAGAAGCGCTCGAACAGCTGGTAGAGACGCCCGTGCTTCTCGCCGTGCTCGTGCGTCTTCAGGAACTTCGCGCAGAGCATCGGCGTGAGCGTGAGGGAGATGATCACCGACACCGCGATGGTCAGCGTCACCGTCACCGCGAACTCGCGGAACAGCCGCCCGACGATGCCGCCCATCAGCAGCAGCGGAATGAACACCGCCACCAGCGACACCGAGATCGAGATGATGGTGAAGCCGATTTCACCGGCGCCCTGCAGCGCGGCCTCCATCGGCTTCATGCCGTCCTCGATGTGCCGGTAGATGTTCTCCAGCATCACGATCGCATCGTCGACGACGAAGCCGACCGCGATGGTCAGCGCCATCAGCGAAAGGTTGTCGAGGCTGTAGCCGACGACGTACATCACGGCGGCGGTGCCCAGCAAGGCGAGCGGCACCGTCACGCTCGGGATCAGCGTGACCGTCACGTTGCGCAGGAACACGAAGATCACCGCGACGACGAGTGCGATCGACAGGATCAGCGTGAACTCCACGTCCTTCACCGAGGCGCGGATGGTCTGGGTCCGGTCGATCAGCGTGTCGACCGTGACGCTGGGCGGAATGGCCGCGCGCAGCTTGGGCAAGGCGGCCTGGATGCGGTCCACCGTCTCGATCACGTTGGCGCCGGGCTGCTTGGTGATGGCCAGCAGGATCACGCGGCCGTTGTTGATGTCGGTGTCCTTGTCGGCCGCGGCGCCGGCGTAGCCCCAGGCGGCGATCTTCGCGTTCTCGGGGCCGTCGACGGCCACGCCCACGTCGCGCACGCGGATCGGTGCGCCGTTGCGCCAGGCCAGCACCATGTCGTTCCAGGGCGCGGCCTTGAGCAACTGGTCGTTGGTGTAGACATTGAGCGCCTGCGTGTCGCCGTCGAGCGTGCCGGTCGGCTGGCTCACCGTGGTCGTGGCGATCACGCCGCGCACGTCTTCCAGGCTCAGGCCCACGGCCTTGATCCTGGTCGGGTCGATCTGCACGCGCACGGCGGGTTTCTGCGCGCCGAAGATGTTGACCAGGCCGACGCCCGCGATGCGCGAGATCTGCTGCGCCAGCACGTTGTCGGCGTAGTCGTTGACCTGGATCAGCGGCAGCACCTTCGATTGCACGCCGAGGATCAGCACCGACGAATCGGCCGGATTGATCTTGCGGAAGCTCGGCGGACTCGGCAGGTTGTTGGGCAGTTGCCCGCCGGCCGCGTTGATCGCGGTCTGCACGTCGAGCGCCGCTGCGTCGATGTTGCGGTCGAGATCGAACTGCAGCGTGATCTGCGTGAGGCCGAGCGAACTGCTCGAGGTCATTTGCGCCAGACCGGCGATGAGCGAGAACTGCCGCTCCAATGGCTGCGCGACGTTGGAAGCCATCGTCTCCGGGCTCGCGCCCGGCAATCGGCCGGTGACCTGGATGGTCGGGAAGTCGACCTGCGGCAGCGGCGCAACCGGTAGCAGCGGCCAGGCCACACAGCCGATCAACAGGATGGCGAGCGCGAGCAGCGAAGTGCCGATGGGCCGCTTGATGAAACCGGCGGAGATGCTCACGGCTTTGCTCCCGCGGCGATGGTGGCCTGACCGGCCGATGGCGATGCTGGCGGCGATGGCGATGGCGATGGCGATGGCGATGGCGATGGCGATGGCGATGGCGATGGCGATGGCGACGGCGACGGTGATGGCGATGGTGATGCGGCAGCCGTCGCGGAATCCGCAGGCGTTGCGGCCGATGCCTGCGCGGGCGACGTGGTCGCCGCCGGTGCCGCCGCGCCCTTCGACTCGACGATCTTCGCGCCGGGCGTGAGCTTGTACTGGCCGTCGACCACGACACGGTCACCCGCGTTCAGGCCCTTTTCGATGGTGGACTTGCCGTTGGCCGTGTCGGCCACGCTGATGGCTTGCACGTGCACCTTGTCCTCTTGCCCGACGACGTATGCGAAGAAGCCGTCCGGCCCGCGCTGCACCACCGCCGCAGGCACCGTGAGCGCATTGGCGCGCTCACCCAGCACTACGCGCGCATCGACCGACTGGCCGGGCCACAGCTTGTGCTGCTCGTTCGGAAACTGCGCTTTCAACGCGATGGTGCCGGTGGCCACGTCGATCTGGTTGTTCAGCAGCACCAGCTTGCCGGCGGCCAGCGCCTCCTTCGTTTCCCGGTCGATCGCCTGCACCTGCAGCGGCTCGTGCGTGTTGCGCAGCGCATTGTTCACGGCCTGGAAGCTGCTCTCGGGCAAGGTGAACTGCACGGCGATCGGGTCGATCTGGTTGATGACCAGCAGCCCGTTTGCATCGGCCGCATGGACGATGTTGCCGGGGTCCACCAGCCGCGCGCCGATGCGCCCGCTGATCGGCGCGGTGATGGTGGTGAAGTCGAGCTGCACCTGCGCGAAATGCACCTGCGCCTCGTCGCTCTTGAGCGCGGCCTGCAACTGGTTGACGAGTGCGCGCGACGTGTCGAGCGTCTGCTGGCTGGTCGCGTCTTCCTTGATCAGGTCGCTGTAGCGCTTGAAGTCGGCGCGGGCGTTGGCGAGCATCGCTTCGTCCTTGGCCTTCTGCGCCTGCGCCTGCTCGAGCTGCGCCTGGAATGTGCGCGGGTCGATGTGCACCAGCACTTGTCCGGCCTTGACGTCCTGGCCTTCCTTGAACTCGACGCGATCGAGTTGCCCGTCGATGCGCGAGCGCACGGTGACGGTGGCCACGGTCATCACGGTACCGATGCCGCTGCGCGCGATAGGCACGGTCTCGCTGGCCACTTGCGTCGTGGTCACGGGCACGGAGGGTGCCGCGGCGGCTTTGGGCGCCTCGCGTGTCCAGAGCTTGCGGCCCGGCCCGAAGACGAGGAGCAACACGGCGACGAGCACGATGGCGGTCGCGATCCACCGGCGTATGCGGCGGCGGGAATATGGGGGAGATGCGGTCGGGTCCATGGCGTTCATTGGTCGTCGATCAGCGGGCCGCAGCGGCCCTCGGATCGGATGGGATGGGGCTCGCCGCGTCGAGGGCCTGGAGCTGGCCGGCGTTCCAACCGCCACCCACGGCCTTCACCAGTGCGACGCTTGCCGCGTATTGCCGGCCCTGCAGTTGCAGCGCGGTGCGCTCGTTGTTCAGCGCGAGGGTTTGCGAGGTGATCACGGCCAGGTAGGTGGCCGTGCCGGCGCGGTACTGGGCCAGCGACACGCGCTCGGCCACGCGAGCCGATTGCACCGCGGCGTCCTGCACGGTGCGCTCCTGCGCGAGCAGGTCGAGTGCGGCGAGGTTGTCCTCGACATCCTGGAAGCCGGCGAGCACGGTCTGGCGATAGGTAGCGGCGGCCGCGTCGAACTCCGCGCGCGCCTGCGCCACCTGCGAGCTGCGCAAGCTGCCATCGAACAAGGTGCCCGCGAGCGCCGCGCCGAGCGACCATACCTTGTCGGGCGCATTGAGCCAGGTGCCAAGGCCGGCGCCGGCGAATCCGCCCGCGGCCGAGAGCGACAGCGTCGGGTAGTACGCTGCCTGTGCGAAGCCGATGCCGGCGTTGGCCGACGCGGCGCGACGCTCGGCGCCGGCGATGTCGGGCCGGCGCTCGAGCAACTCGGATGGAATGACCACGGGTGCCTGCGGCAACGTCAGTGCCAGCGCGTCCGGCGCAAGCGAGAACTCGGATGGCGTCTTGCCGAGCAGCACGGCGATCGCATGCTCCAGCTGCCGCCGCGCGATCTCGATGTCGATAGCCTGCGCCTGCGCGGACTGCAGCGTGGTGTTGGCCAGTTCCACGTCGGCCCGCGTCACGACACCGGCACGGTACTGGCTCTGAGTTATCTGCAGCGACTTGTTGTAGGCCTCGACCGTGCGCGTATAGAGCTGTTGCTGCGCATCGGCCACGCGCAGCGCGATGTAGTTGGTGGCCATGGCGGCCTGCACCGCCAGGCGTGCCGCCGCCAGGTCGGCCTGGCTGGCCTGCGCGGTATCGCTTGCGCCTTCGACCGCGCGGCGCACGCGACCCCAGAGGTCGGGCTCCCAGGCGGCCTGCAGCGACCACGCATGGGCGTCGCCGACCGACGGCACACCCTGCGTATTCCTGGCACGCGCCCGGGTCACGCCGGCGTTCGCCCCGAGGGTCGGATACCAGGCCGACTGGGCGCCCTGCACCAGCGCTTGCGCCTGGCGGTAGTGCGCCTCGGCGACGCGGATGTCCTGGTTGGCCAGGTCGGCCTGTTGCACCAGCGTGTCGAGTTGCGGATCGCCAAAGGCAGTCCACCAGGGCTCGCCCGGATCGACGCTGCCCGGCGTCGCCGCCTTCCAGTTGCCCGATTCCTTGAACGCCGGCGCGCTCACGCCATCGGGCAACGCAGGCCGCTGGTAGTCAGGGCCGACGGCACAACCCGCCAACGAAGCGGCGAGGGCCAGACACAGTATTCGCATGCGGCCACTCTAGGCAGCGGGCACAGACGCCAGCCTGACAGGAAGATGACATTGCTGTCAGCTAGCGAGGGACTGAACTCCGACGTTTGCGACATCCGCTGCAGCCCGAGGCCCATGCATGGGGGCGGGATCACGCCGACGTCATCCGTCGCAGCCGGGGTTGATCGGCCGGCACGACGCGGCGTGTCCCGGACCGAGGGCATCGGGTGTCCCCCGCAGCGAAATAAAGGAGGAGGCCGCAGGCCAGGGGACATTCGCGGAGGGGGATACCCGGTGTCCTCGGCCCGCGCCCCCCTTTCGAGCCCCATGCGACGACCCGCAGCTCCCGCAGCTCCAACAGAAAACCGACATGGAAACAGGGCGTCATGGATAACACCAAGGGCGCCGCCCAGGCATCGCAAATATGGTGTGTGATTGACGGCTGACCAACGGCTGACCAGGAGACACCCAATGAACATGAACCGACGCGACCTGATGTCCACTGCGGCGGCCGCATCCCTGCTGGCACTTTCCGGCGGCGCGGCGGCGCAGGCCGGCACGATGAAGATCTCGCATCAATTTCCCGGCGGCACGCTGACCGAAGGCGACTTTCGCGACCGCCTGTGCCGGCGCTTTGCCGCCGACATCGAGAAGCGCAGCAACGGCGCGCTGAAGGCTGCGATCTACCCCGGCTCCTCGCTGATGAAGACCAACTCGCAGTTCTCGGCGCTGCGCAAGGGCGCGCTCGACATCAGCCTGGTGCCGCTGTCGTATGCAGGCGGCGAAGTTGCGGAAACCAACATCGGCCTGATGCCCGCGCTGGTGCCGAGCTACGAAGTCGGCGCGGCCTGGAAGACCGCCGAGGTCGGCAAGCTGCTGTCGAAGGTTCTCGACGACAAGGGCGTCATCGTGCTGAGCTGGATCTGGCAGGCCGGCGGCGTCGTGAGCCGTGCAAAACCGCTGGTCGGGCCCGAGGATGCCCAGGGCCAGAAGGTGCGTGGCGGCAGCCGCGAGATGGACATGATGCTGAAGGCGGCGGGCGCATCGGTGATCACGCTGCCTTCCAACGAAATCTACGCGGCGATGCAGACCGGCGCGATGGATGCGGCCATGACCTCCTCCACCAGCTTCATCTCCTTCAAGCTCGAGGAGATCGCGAAGAACATGACCAGCGGACGCAACCGCGCCTACTGGTTCATGTTCGAGCCGCTGATGATGTCGAAGGACGTCTTCAGCAAGCTGCCGAAGGCGCAGCAGGACATCATCATGGAAGCCGGCGCGGCGCAGGAGAAGTTCGCCACGGACGCGGCGCGTGCCGACGACAAGATCGCCGCCGAGGTCTATGCCAAGGCCGGTGCCAAGGTCTTCGACATCGACGATGCGACGATGAAGAAATGGCAGGTCATCGCACGCGACACCGCGTGGAAGGATTTCGGCGAGCGCAACGAGTCGTGCAGGGCGCTGTTGGCAGCCGCACAGAAGCTGCTGTGAGCGCGGGCGGGGAGGCACTCAGGCCGGCAGTGCAGGGGCTGGTCATTCCAGTCGACCCGGCCACGCCGCGCGTGCTGCTGCCGCTGGCGCACGCGCTGCAATGGCTGAACCGCGTCGTCATGGGGCTTGGCATGGTCGCGCTGCTGGCCGCGTCCGTCGTGCTGACCTGGAGCGTGGTGTCGCGCTACTTCCTGAAGGCATCCACCGACTGGCAGGACGAAGCCGCGGTGTTTTGCCTGGTCGGCATGACCTTCATGTGCGGCGCATTCGTGCAGACCATGCGCGGGCACATCGGCATCGAAGCGGTGAGTTCCAAGCTGTCGGCAACGGCGAACCGCTTGCGCATGGTGGTCATCGACCTGATCAGCCTTGCGTTCTGCGCCTTCTTCGCATGGAAGTCGTGGACGCTGCTGCATGAAGCCTGGGCCGACGGCATGACGTCCTCGTCGTCGTGGGCGCCGCCGCTGTGGATTCCGTACGGGCTGATGTCGCTCGGCATGAGCTTGCTGAGCCTGCAACTGCTGGTGCAGGTGGCGGCCAGCATCAACCGCCTGCGCGGTGCGGCGGAGGTGCGCTGATGTCGATGCTGACGCTGGGCCTGCTGTTCGCCGCAGCCACGTTGCTGCTGATGTTTTCCGGCACGCCGATCGCGTTCGCGCTCGGCGCCGTGGCCGTGCTGTTCATGGCCTTGTTCATGCCCGCGTCGTCGCTCGACACGGTGACGCAGAACGTCTACGAGGAGATGTCGAGCATCACGCTGCTGTCGATTCCGCTGTTCATCCTGAAGGGCGCGGCCATCGGCCGGTCGCGCGCCGGGCAGGACCTGTATGCGGCGATGCATGTGTGGATGCACAAGGTGCCGGGCGGCCTAGGCATTGCCAACGTGTTTGCCTGCGCGCTGTTCGCGGCGATGGCGGGGTCGAGCCCCGCGACCTGTTCCGCCATCGGCAGCGCCGGCATTCCGGAGATGCGCAAGCGCGGCTACTCGCCGGGCTTCGCGGCCGGCATCATCGCGGCAGGCGGCACGCTGGGCATCTTGCTGCCGCCATCGATCACGATGATCCTGTACGCGGTGGCGGCGGAGCAGTCGCTGGGACGGCTGTTCCTTGCCGGCATCGGGCCGGGCGTGCTGCTGGTCGCGCTCTTTGCAGGCTATGCGGTGTTCAACTACCGCAAGGAACACGGCCGTGCGAAGCTCGCGTTCGAGCGCAACGGCACGGCCTCGGCGCTGCTCGACGACGAGCATTTCACGGTCCGCCAGAAGTTCGAGATGCTGCCGCGCGTGGTGCCCTTCGTGCTGCTGCTGATCGGCGTGATGGTGGCGCTGTATGGCGGCTTCGCGACGCCATCGGAGACGGCCGGCCTCGGCGGCCTGCTGGCGCTGCTGCTCATCGCGGTGATCTACGGCGTCTGGCGCTTCAGGGACGTCGCGCCGATCCTCACCGCGACCATCAAGGAGTCGACGATGCTGATGTTCATCATCGGCATGTCGCTGCTGTTCTCGTATGTGATGAGCTACCTGCACATCAGCCAGTCGATGGCGCAGTGGATCGTGTCGCTGGCGCTGTCGAAGTGGGTGCTGCTCGCGGCGATCCTGGTGCTGGTGATCGTGCTCGGCTTCTTCCTGCCGCCGGTGAGCATCATCCTGATGACCGCGCCGATCTTCCTGCCGCCGCTCAAGGCCGCGGGCTTCGACCTGATCTGGTTCGGCATCCTCATGACCATCGTGATGGAGACCGGGCTGATCCACCCGCCCGTCGGCCTCAACATCTTCGTCATCAAGAACATCGCGCCCGACATTCCGCTGTCGGACATCATCTGGGGCGTGCTGCCCTTCGTGGTGCTGATGCTGCTCGCGGTGGTGCTGATCTGCATCGTGCCGGGCATTGCGACGGCGCTGCCGGACCTGGTGATGGGAGCGGTGCCGGGGAAGGGGTGAGGGCAGGCCGGTTTGCCGGCGGGATCAGTGGCTTGCGTATTCGAAGATCAGGTCCGCGATCTCCTTCTTGCTGTGCGCGCCCTGGCCCACCTTGTAGCTCCCCTTCTTGAGCTGCTCGCTCCGGCTGGACATCAGCATCGTCAGGATTTCCTCGAACTGTTTGTTCCCGTGGTTGTTGACGTTCCGGGGCTGGGCGCCCTCGTCGAACTGGAAGGCGAACAGGTGGTCCTTGCGGCCTTCCATGACCTTCTTCGACGTGCTGGTCGAGGTCTGCGTCACCGTCCGCCCTTCCAGGCTCACCTCGCACAGGAAGTGCGCGCCGGGAATCTTGACGATCGGGCGAAAGTTGGGCGTTCTCAAGTCCTGCAGCACGTAGACGACGCCCTCGGGTTTCAGCACGCTCGCGGCACTTTGCGTGAAGCTCTGGACCAGCGCGGCCGTCTCCCCCTTGTTGCTATCGTTGGTCGGGCCCAGCCAGGCGATGGCGTCGAAACGCAGGGTTTCGTACTTTGCTTTCAGTTTTGTTCCGTCGACGTTTTCATCGACATGCAGCTTGTGCTTGCCATCGTACTTTTCGGCGAGCTTTTTCAGGTCGGGTCCGGCAAGGTAGGAGGTGAGATAGACCTCGCAACCCTCGAACCCCATCCGGGTCAGAAACTCCAGCTCGACCTTTCCATCGATTGCGCCAACGAAGAGCACCTTTTTCGACATGGGATACCTCCTGAACGGTTGGTGAAAACATGCGGGCAACGGCCTCGAATTCGCGATGGTATTTGCTGGGCGCGCCGATGCTTCCGGGAATCGCCGATCGGCGTGGCGTTCAACGCACGCGGAAAAAATAGATGCCCATCGCGCCGACGACGGCAATCGAACCCACCGAGTCGATCCAGGCGCATCCCGACAGCGCCCCATCGACCTGCAACGACGCAACGCACGCGCCGTCGCTGCTGCGCCAGAGCCTGAGGCCGCCGTCCTGCGAGACCGATGCGACAAGCGACGAATCAGGGTTGACATCGCAGCCATTGACTTCGCCCGCGTGGCCCTGCAGCGTTTGCAGCAGCATGCTCTTGTCGGCATCCCACACTTTCAGGGTCCGGTCATCCGATGCGGTGACAAGATAGCGGCCATTGGGCGCGAATGCGCATCGGTTGACCGCGCGGGTGTGCCCCGCCATTGCGACTGGACGCAACGAAAGCTCCGCCGCATCCGTCGAAAGCACCGGGTGCGTGAGCCAGGCCTCCCACAGTTGCTCGTCGAAGTCGAGCGACCATCGCACGAGGTGGCCGTCGGTCGCGCCCGACATCACGTGCCGGCCGTCCGGACTGAAGGCGCAGCAGGTCGCACCCTGGTCATGCGCCACGAAGGCGAGCTTCCGGGCGCGCGAGCTCAGGTCCCACAGGCGCAGGGTCCGGTCGCTCGACGCGGAAGCGAGCAGATTGCCGCCCGGGTGCACCGCGCAGTCGTTCACCCAATCGCGATGCCCGGCGAGCAGGAACGACGCCCGGCGCTCGCTCGTTTCCCAGATCGCGACGATGTGGTCCGCCGACGCCGACGCAACCCGCGAACCATCGGGGCTCAAGGCGCAGCCGTACACGCTATCCTTGTGGCCCACGAGCCTGCGCGAGGGGGTCATGGAACGGCTGTCCCACACCATGAGCGAACGGTCGCTCGAAGCCGTGACGAATTCGGGCAGGCCGGGATGTGCGGCGCACGCGAGCACCCAGGCCAGATTCCGGTTCGATGGATATTCGCGGCCGCGCGACCAAGCGTCCCAGAGCTTCGCGGTGCCGTCCGCCGACGCCGACGCCAACACCCTGCCGTCGGCCGACGCTGCGCAGTCGTTGACCCAGTCCGTGTGCCCGGTCATGGCACAGATCGGTTCGCCGGAGGGAAGGTCCCACAGCATCAACGTGCCGTCGGCCGATGCCGAGACAAGGCTGCACCCATCGCCCACGAAAGCACAGGACGTGACGACGTGCATGTGGCGGCCCAGCGTGGTGTGTTCGCCGGTGGCGCAGTCCCAGACCTTGACTTTGCGGTCGCCGCCGGCCGTCGCCAGCAACTTGCCGTCCGGGCTGAAGCAGCAGGCTCGGACCTCGGCTTCATGGCCGGCAAGCACGCGCACGACCAGGCCGGTTTCCGCATCCCAGATGGATGCAGTCTGGTCGGCCGAGCAGGATGCCACCCAGCGGCCGTCAGGGCTGATGGCGCAGCCCAGCACGCTCGACCAATGCCCTTGGTCGCTCGGGACCGGCGCAAAGCGGCCATCGTCCTTCCATGTTCGGCCGATCGAATGGCGGACCGCGCCCGTGGTCAGGTCCCAGATCCGAAGGGTGCAGTCCGCCGATGAGGACACCAGGAAGCGCCGGTCCGCGCTGATCGCGCAGTCGGTAAGCATGTCGGTGTGGCCGACGAGTTCGCCGCATGCCTCGCCCGTGGCCAGGTCCCAGAGGCGGATGCGCCGGTCCGCGCAGGCGGCAGCGATGAGCGTGCCCTGCGCGTCGATGGCCAGCGCGATCGCCGCATGGCCGGGGAAGGCGCGCAACTCGGCGCCGGTGGCGGCATCCCACAGGCGGATGAGCGGCCCCGATCCGGCCGTGGCCACCAAGCGGCCGTCCGAAGTGACGGCGCATGCGAGGAGGGATTCGCGATGCGGCCTCAGCGTGCGAATCAGTGCGGGATCGGGCAGGTCCGGCAAGGCCTTCAGCGCATGGACCCGCACGAGGTCTGCCGCATCGGCGAGCGCAGGGAGCAGCGAGGCCAGCGCCTCGACATGCTGGAGCCGCACGTACAAGGTGGCCCGCACCTCGCCCATCGTCTGGCATCCAGCCAGGATGTGCGATGACTGCATGTAGTTGCGGCGCAGCACGCGCAAGCTGACGTCGTCCGGAAACTGTTGCCCGGCCAGGCCCAGGTCGGATTCGACGGCCAGCGGCGTCCGGGCCGCCGTCTTCGCGGCGATGTAGCGCAGGTCGAGCGCCGTGGTGCGAAGGTCTTCCATTCGCCCGGCCCCGTGCAGGTGCATGAACAATTGCGTCCACCAATAGGGCTGGGCCGTCGCGACGGATGCCCACGAGGTCTCCGCGTCCTGCGCGAAAGCGGCATCGAGCAGCTTGCCGTGAAGCGCGCCCACCGTGGCGGACACCTCGGTCAACAGGAACTGGCGGATGACGTCATGCAGGCGGACGTAGCGAGCCGTGTGATCGAACTGCAGCACCAGCGACAACCGGTAGAGCCTGCCGCACAGCGTTTCGGTGTCGAACTCGTCGAGCCCGCCGGTGCTGCCCCAATAGGCGCCCAGCAGGTCGAGCGGAATGTCCGCGTCTTCCGGGAACACTGCGAGTTCGTGAAACCGCCGCTTCTCATCCTCGTCCAGCTGCGAGATGCTCAGCACAAGAGTGTCCCGCACGGCCTGATGGCGCGAGCTGGCTTGCCGCTTGTCGAAGAAGGTAACGCCGCGCCGGTCCAGCGCCTTGTTCACATAGGCCAGCGCCTCGGCCGTGGCCTTGCGTTGCTGCAGGATGAGCTCGCGCAGCGTGGCGTTGACGATCTTGAGCAGCAAGGGCCATTCGCCCAGCCGCTGCGCAAGCGCCCGCAGTGCCGCCTCGCTTCCTGACGGCAGGCCGTGGCCGAGCAGCGCCACCGCTTCGTCTGCACGCATGGCATCGACTTCGATGCGGATCGCCTCGACCGGCACGGCGTCGGTCATCCGCGTGGTGATCAGGCGGGCGCAGCGCCGGCCACCTTGCAGGAAAGGTTGCGCATGCGCTCCATCCCACACGTCGTCGATGACGATCAGCAGGTCGCGGTCCGCCAGCAGCTCGACCAACGCGGCCGTCGCGCCCTCGATGCCGGCAAATCCCGGGCGCTTGCCCGACAGGACGAAAATCAGGTCCTCGACCTTGGCGGTCAGGTCGCCGGGCTGCTCGCCGAGCGTGACCCAGAGGATGCCGTCGTCAAAGGCATCCTGGATCGCCTCGTCGTGGCACAGGGCGCGCGCCAGCACTGACTTTCCGAAGCCGCCCGCGCCCCGCAGTGCGGCGGTGATGGCAATCGGCTCTTCGCGCTCGCGATCCAGCAAGTGGCTCACCAACCGTTCGAATTCCCGTGGGCGGCCGACGAAGTCGGCGGGAAGGTCCTCGACCATGAACGGCACGCGCACCAGCAGCGGCCGCGTGTCGAGGTCGTTGACGAACTTGGTCCATTCGTGCGCGAGCGAATAGAAATGGACCGATCGCATCCAGCGCGGGAGCGCATCGAAATCGATGGGCTGGTCGCCGACGACCGGATAGACCGCCACCCCACGCTGCCGCGCATATCGCCATTCGCGCCGCACGAGCTCCGACTGCAACGCGGCCTCGGTCATCACCAGCACGAGGAACTCGACCTGGTCGAGCGCATCGGTGATCTGCAGCCACCAGTCGCGGCCGCCCTCCATGCCTTCGCGATCGCGCCAGAGCGGAATGCCGGCGGCCGCGAGCCGCTCCCGCAGATCGCGCGCGAGGGCTTCACCGTCCTTGCGTGCGTAGGAGACGAACACCCGCGGCAGGTCGCGCGCGAACTTCATGACCAGCGTCCTGGCAGTCGCAGCGCCGGCAAGTCACGGGCTTTCATGGCGACGATTGAACAACAAAACGGCCCGTAGTTGTCGAACAGAGAGAGGGAGAAACGGTCCCGTGGATATGTTGGGCACTTGAACGTCATTGCCTGCCTGCTCATGGTCTGTCACAGCCGGTTGACATCTGGCCGGCGCGCACAATTACTCGCCGCCAAATCAGGTTTCTTATGATGGGAGAACGTAATGAAAACAAGGCTATCCGCTTCGCTTCTCGGCCTGCTGGCCGGCGCGATGCTCGGGTTCACGGTCCACGCGCAGCCGGCACAGGCCCCCCGCACCAGCAGCGACCCCGGACAATACTTTCAAGGGTGTCATCAAGCTCGACATCCGGGATTCGAAGCCGGACTGGGGACCGTACACACCGAAGAAGGCACCCGCCGGCGCACCGAACTTCCTGTTCATCCTCTATGACGACACCGGGCTCGCGGCGTGGTCACCGTACGGTGGCCGCATCAACATGCCCACGCTGGACAAGCTCGCGGCCAATGGCGTGACCTACACGCAGTTCCATACGACCGCGCTGTGCTCGCCGAGCCGCTCCACCATGCTCACGGGACGCAACCACCACGTCAACGGCATGGCCGCCATCACCGAGGCCGCGAATGGCTTCCCCGGCGCCAGCGGACGCCTTCCCGACCAGGCGGCCACCGTCGCGCAGATCCTGCAACACCTTCTGGGTCGGCAAGAACCACAACGTGCCCGAACAGGACGTTGCTTCCGGCGCGAGCCGCAAGCAGTGGCCGCTGCAGAAGGGCTTCGACCGCTTCTACGGCTTCATCGGCGGCGAGACCAACCAGTGGTACCCCGACCTCATCGAGGACAACCGCTTCATCGACGCGCCCTATGGGCCGGAGCAGGGCTATCACCTGTCCAAGGACCTGGCCGACAAGGGCATCGCGATGATCCGCGACCAGAAGGCCACCAACCCGTCTCGCCCGTGGTTCATGTGGTTCAACCCCGGCGCCAACCACGCCCCGCATCACGCGCCGAAAGACTACATTGCCAAGTACAAGGGCAAGTTCGACGACGGCTACGAGGCCTACCGCACCTGGGTGCTGGAGCGCATGATCGCCAAGGGTGTGCTGCCCAAGGGCACGCAACTCACGCCGCTCAATCCGCTGCCGAAGGACGTGGCGAACGCGGCCGACTACGTGCGGCCATGGGACACGCTCACGCCCGATGAAAAGAAGCTGTTCTCCCGGCTGGCCGAGGTCTATGCGGCATTCTCTGAATACACCGACGTGCAGATCGGCCGGATGGTCGACTACCTGCAGCAGAGCGGCCAGCTCGAGAACACGGTGATCCTCTATGCCGCCGACAACGGCGCTTCCGGTGAAGGAAGCCCCAGCGGCTCGGTCAACGAGAACAAGTTCTTCAACGGCTATCCCGACACGGTCGCCGAAAACATGAAGTACATCGACGTGCTCGGCAGCCCGGACACGTATGAGCACTTCCCCACCGGATGGGCGGTCGCCTTCTCGACGCCGTTCCAGATGTTCAAGCGCTATGCGGAGTATTCGGGCGGCACCTCCGATCCTCTCGTGATCTCATGGCCCAAGGGCATCAAGGCGCGCGGCGAGATCCGTAACCAATACCATCATTCGACAGACATCGTGCCGACGATTCTCGACATCGCCGGGCTGGAGATGCCCAAGACCTACAAGGGCGTGCAGCAGTACCCGCTCAACGGCGTGTCGATGCGCTACACCTTCGATGCGAAGCCGGATGACCCGACGCAGAAGAAGCGCCAGTACTACGCGATGCTCGGTACGCGCGGCATCTGGGAAGACGGCTGGCTCGCCGCAGCGGTGCATGCGCCGCTTACCGGCAAAGGGCATTTCGACCAGGACCAGTGGCAGCTCTATCACGTGGACGTCGATCGCTCCGAGTCGAAGGATCTCGCGAAGGAGAACCCCGAGAAGCTGCAGGCACTGATCAAGACCTGGTTTGAGGAGGCGGACAAGAACATGGTCCTGCCGCTCGACGACCGGTCGGCCATCGAGCAACTCGGCGTCGAGCGCCCGTCCGACGAGCCCGCGCGCGAACGGTACATCTACTACCCCGACACCTCGCCGGTGCCCGAAGGGGTGGCGGTCAACGTGCGCGGCCGCTCGTACAAGATCCTTGCCAACGTCGATCTCACCGATAACGCATCCGGCGTGATCTTCGCCCACGGTTCCCGCTTTGGTGGGCACGCGCTGTTCATCAAGGACAAGAAGCTGCACTACGTGTACAACTTCCTCGGCATCAAGCCCGAGCAGGACCTGGTCTCCAAGGTGCCGCTCAAGCCGGGCAAGCAAACGCTCGGCATGGAGTTCATCCGCGAGAAGACCGGTGAGCATGGCGAGTCCATCGGACGCGCGAAGCTCTACGTCAACGACACGTTGGTGGCCGAGGGCCCGATGAAGACGCAGGCCGGCAAGTTCACACTCTCTGGCGACGGACTCTGCGTCGGCTTCGATAGCGGCGACGCAGTGAGCCAACAGTACAAGTCGCCTGGAAGGTTCAAGGGCGGAAAGATTGACCTGGTCGGCGTCACCGTCGAGAAGACGCAGTACCTTGACCTGCAGAAGGAAGCGGAGCGGGTCTTGAAGGTCCAGTGAGGGCCTGCTGGCGCTCCGCCAGCTGGGAGGGAGCGGTGCGGGCTCCCGACCTGCGTTTCCCCTGACAAAGTAGAAAGGCCGACTCTGGAAAGAGTCGGCCTTTTTGACTTAGTAGGATTACTCCTGCTGCGAGGGGAGGCGCAGACGCATGACTCAGAAAAAGATCTACCAGCGGTATATCAACTCAGGCGCAATTACAAGTATTGCTGAGTTGCTTTGCTTTGTGGCCAACGAGAACCTGACCTTGACGCGACATGGTGGATCGTATGTCGGCGTCAAAGACGCGACTGGTCGCCGGTTTAGGCTTTTCTTGCCAGACCATCCGAAGGCGGCCATCAAGGCTGGTTTCGCTAGCTGTAGCAGTCAAGGTCTGACGTACGACTTTTGCATCTACGCATTGTTTGCCTGCCACGCCGATAACGTGGCCTGCTATGTAGGACAGACTCGGAGCGTTTCCAGACGTATTCGAGAGCATTGGAAGCGTCGATCTGGCACTAGGGCCTCGGGGCCGCTTTTCGATTGGGCCGAACGTCACGAGATCGAAGTCAACTTCGTCCTGTTGCAGTCGTCGCACGGCCGGCAGCTTGATGCGAATAGTGCCGAAGCCGAATGGAAGGTACGGGCAGCGCGGTCTGGTCTTCATTTCCCGTCTCGTGAGTTCTTGGAGAGAGCGATGCGACGCCTCGCATCGACCGACCCGTGGCCTTTTCATGCCGCGGCACATAACTCCCAGCCGATTGAACAGTTGGCGACCAAAGTCATAGCGTTGGCATCTATCGAGGAGAACTCGGTGCTTTGTGAGGATGGCTATCGACTTCGATTGATTGGCACAAGGTGACGGCTGCAGAACCGAGGAATGTGACGTAATGACAAAGACATTACGTCACGCTAAAATATCTTCTTCAAAGGAGGTACCCGTCATGCCCGCAACCAGAGCCGTTGTCCTCAAACGCGAAACCCTGAACATCCGCATCAGGGCGGAGGAGCGCAGCCTTATTGATCGTGCGGCCCATATTCGGGGCAAGAACCGCACGGATTTCATGTTGGACGCAGCTCGTTCCGCTGCTGAAGAGGCCCTGCTTGATCAAACGATCATCACCGCGCAACCGGATGCCTATGCCGCCTTCCTGGCGCGATTGGACATGCCTCCTGTGCCGAATGAACGCCTGCGCAAGACCATGCAAATGCCTGCGCCGTGGGACAAGGCGTGACGCTTGCAGCGCCGGAGCCACTGACTGCAACGCACCAGCTGGAACTGTTTTCATCGGGAGTTGAAAGCCTCGACAACTGGCTCCAGCGCCGAGCCTTGAAAAATCAGGCGACCGGCGCTTCTCGCACCTTCGTCGCTTGCGAGGATCGGCGGGTCCTCGCGTATTACGCCCTTGCCTCCAGTGCGGTCACAGTCGACGCCGCGCCGGGTCGATTTCGTCGCAACATGCCCGACCCGGTGCCAGTGGTCGTTCTCGGCCGGCTCGCGGTGGACCAATCTCTGCACGGCAAAGGCATCGGTCGTGCCTTGGTTCGTGACGCAGGGCTGCGCGTGATCCAGGCGGCAGACACCATCGGCATTCGGGGCATGATCGTGCATGCCCTGTCGATGGACGCAAAGACCTTCTATGAGCGTATGGGCTTCGAGCCATCGCCTCTGGAGCCGATGATCTTGATGGTCACGTTGTCCGACCTCAAGGCCAGTTTGTGAGCAGAGATCGGGATTTGTGCGGCGTCAACCAAGTGTCAGCGGCATAGCTGGACAAAGGCCTATGCAATGCCGATCGACACGGGCCGAGTCCTTGATCTGCCGGATCCTGTGACCTGCCCGGCCTAAGCAGGAAAGGCGGCTTTAGAACGGGATGTCGTCGTCCATGTCGTCGAAGCCCGACGACGATTTGGCGGGCGCCTGACGTGGCGCCGGCGCGGGTGCGCGCGGTGCAACGGCCGGGGGGCGCGAGTAACCACCGCCGCCACCGGCTTGCGAATAGCCCCCGCCGCCTTGACCGTAGCCGTCGTCGTCGCCGCCGCCCGAAGGCGCGCCCTGGCCCTGCCGGCTGCCCAGCATCTGCATCTGGTCGACGCGGATGTCGGTGGCGTACTTTTCGACGCCGTCCTTGTCGGTGTACTTGCGCGTGCGGATCGAGCCTTCGACGTAGATCTGCGAACCCTTGCGCAGGTATTGCGCGGCGATCTCGGCCAGGCGGCCGTTGAACACGAGGCGGTGCCACTCGGTGGCCTCGCGCATCTCGCCGCTCTGCTTGTCCTTCCACTTGTCCGTCGTGGCGATCGTCACGTTGCAGACCTGGTCCCCGCTGGGGAATGTCCGGGTTTCCGGGTCGCGCCCGAGATTGCCGACGAGGATGACTTTATTGACCGATGCCATGTGCACTGCCCCTGATGAATGGATGAAAGAGGAGGAATCGAGGAAAACGAGAGGCGAGATTGTGCCCCATCGCGAGGAGGTGGCCTGCGGCTGCCGGCCTGGTTCTCACGCCGCTGGCGCCGCCCGCCTGCCCAGCCGCCGAATCCGCGCTCCTGCGCCGGAGCGCCCGGCGATTTATCATGCCCGGTTGCCCTGAACCGACCGCCTGCCTTGAATTCATCCTCCGACGACGCCTACCTCGGCGCCCTGCTGGCGCAGCAGCGCATCAGCATCCGCGGTGCGCGCACGCACAACCTCAAGAACATCGACCTCGACATCCCGCGCAACAAGCTGGTGGTGATCACCGGCCTGTCGGGCTCGGGCAAGTCGAGCCTGGCCTTCGACACGCTGTACGCCGAGGGCCAGCGCCGTTATGTCGAGAGCCTGTCTGCCTATGCGCGGCAGTTCCTGCAGTTGATGGACAAGCCCGACGTCGACGTGATCGAGGGGCTCTCGCCCGCGATCAGCATCGAGCAGAAGGCCACCAGTCACAACCCGCGCTCCACCGTCGGCACGGTGACCGAGATCCACGACTACCTGCGCCTGCTCTACGCACGCGCCGGCACGCCGTACTGCCCCGACCACGACCTGCCGCTGCAGGCGCAGACCGTGTCGCAGATGGTCGACGCGGTGCTGGCCATTCCGGGCGAGCGCGCAGGCGAGCAGGATGCGCCGCGCCTGATGATCCTCGCGCCGGTCGCGCGCGAGAAGAAGGGCGAGTTCCTGGAGCTGTTCGCCGAGATGCAGGCGCAGGGCTACGTGCGCTTTCGCGTCGACGGGCAGACGTACGAATACAACGACCTGCCCAAGCTCAAGAAGACCGAGAAGCACGACATCGACGTCGTCATCGACCGCCTGCGTGCGCGCCCTGACGTGCAGCAGCGCCTGGCCGAGAGCTTCGAGGCGGCGCTTCGGCTGGCCGACGGCCGTGCGATCGCGCTGGAGCTCGGCGCGGAAGGCGCACCCGACAAGGAGCACCTCTACAACGCGAAGTTCGCCTGTCCGATCTGCCACTACTCGCTGGCCGAGCTGGAGCCGCGCCTGTTCTCGTTCAATTCGCCGGTGGGCGCCTGCCCGACCTGCGACGGCCTCGGCAACCGCGAGGTGTTCGACTGGGCGCGCGTGGTCGCATTCCCGTCGCTGTCGCTGGCGAGCGGCGCGGTCAAGGGCTGGGACCGGCGCAACGGCTACTACTTCAGCATGCTCGAGTGCGTGGCCAGGCACTATGGCGTGGACATCGACAAGGCCTTCGAGGACCTGCCCGAAAACGCGCGCCATGCCTTCCTGCACGGCTCCGGCGACGAGGAGATCAAGTTCAGCTACGTGATGGAGTCGGGTGCGCAGTCGGGCCGCAAGCTCACGCGCAAGCATCCGTTCGAAGGGATCATCCCGAACATGGAGCGGCGCTACCGCGAGACCGACTCGGTCGCGGTGCGCGAGGAGCTGGCCCGCTACCGCAACATGCAGCCCTGCCCCGACTGCCACGGCTCGCGGCTGCGGCGCGAGGCGCGCAACGTGTTCCTGGTCGACGAGTCGGGCGCCGAGAAGCAGCGCATGAGCATCTTCGCGATCAGCCACGCGACGCTGCGCGACAGCCTGGCCTGGTTCCAGACGCTCAAGCTGCGCGGCGCCAAGGCCGAGATCGCCGACAAGGTGGTCCGCGAGATCGGCCTGCGGCTGAAGTTCCTCAACGACGTCGGCCTCAACTACCTGAGCCTGGACCGCAGTGCCGAGACCTTGTCCGGCGGCGAGGCGCAGCGCATCCGCCTGGCATCGCAGATCGGCTCGGGCCTCACCGGCGTGATGTACGTGCTCGACGAGCCCAGCATCGGCCTGCACCAGCGCGACAACGACCGGCTCATCGGCACGCTGAAGCACCTGCGCGACATCGGCAACAGCGTGATCGTGGTCGAGCACGACGAGGACATGATCCACGCGGCCGACCACGTCATCGACATGGGCCCGGGCGCCGGCGTGCATGGCGGGCGCGTGATGGCGCAGGGCACGTTCGAGCAGGTGCGCGACAACCCAGCCTCGCTCACCGGCCAGTACCTGCTCGGCACCAAGCAGATCGCCGTGCCGCAACGGCGCACGCCGTGGCTGCCGGTGCTGCGCAAGCCGGAGGACGAGGCGCGCAAGGCGCCGGTCAAGCCGAAGTTCCCGCCCAGCCCCGCCGCGCTGAAACGGCAGGCGCGCGAGGCGGCGCACCTGGCGTCGCAAACGGACCTGCAGGAGATCCGCGTGATCGGCGCGACCGGCAACAACCTGAAGAACGTGAGCGTCGCGTTTCCGGTCGGCCTGCTGACCTGCGTGACCGGCGTGTCGGGCTCCGGCAAGTCGACGCTGGTGAACGACACGCTCTACACCGCGGTCGCGCGCACGCTCTACCGCGCGCACGAAGAGCCGGCCGAGCACGAGTCGGTGGAAGGCATCGAGTATTTCGACAAGGTCATCAACGTCGACCAGTCGCCGATCGGCCGCACGCCGCGCAGCAACCCCGCGACCTACACCGGCCTGTTCACGCCGATCCGCGAGCTGATGGCCGAGACCAACACCGCACGCGAGCGCGGCTACGGCCCGGGCCGTTTCAGCTTCAACGTGGCCGGCGGCCGCTGCGAGGCCTGCCAGGGCGACGGCGTGGTGAAGGTCGAGATGCACTTCCTGCCCGACGTCTACGTGCCCTGCGAGGTGTGCCACGGCCAGCGCTACAACCGCGAGACGCTGGAGGTGCAATACAAGGGCCGCAACATCGCGCAGATCCTCGAGATGACGGTCGAGGCTGCCCACGAGTTCCTGAAGGCCGTGCCGACCATCGAGCGCAAGCTGCACACACTGCTCGACGTGGGCCTGAGCTACATCAAGCTCGGCCAGGCCGCGACCACGCTCTCCGGCGGCGAGGCGCAGCGCGTGAAGCTCGCGCTGGAGCTCAGCAAGCGCGACACCGGCCGCACGCTCTACATCCTCGACGAGCCGACCACCGGCCTGCACTTCGCCGACATCGAGCTGCTGCTGAAGGTGCTGCACCAGCTGCGCGACGCGGGCAACACCATCGTCGTGATCGAGCACAACCTGGACGTCATCAAGACCGCCGACTGGATCATCGACATGGGTCCGGAAGGCGGCGCGGGCGGGGGTACGGTGGTGGGCGATGGCACGCCGGAAGACATCGCGGCGAACGAGGAGAGCCACACCGGCAAGTACCTCCGGCGGCTGCTGGCGTAAGCCGTCGCCGTCGAAGCCCTTTGGGGCGGCTCAGTTCAGTGCTGCATCACGCTGGAGCGTCTTCCGCGACGCAAAACCAGGTGGAAATGACCCACCCCCGAAGCGCCTGCGGCGCCTCCCCCTGAAGGGGGCGATACCAGCGGCCCGGCAAAGCCGGTTCCGCGGTATCCCTGGCCACTTGACGGCGCCGGTTTCATGCGTTCGCGGCTCGCGCGCAGCGCGGTGGAGCAACTGAAATGAAACACCCCCGCCCCAGGGCCTTGGGGGAGGCGCCGCAGGCGCATCGGGGGTGGTTCACTTCAAGGCAGGTTGATCGCGGTCGCGCCCTTGGCCGCGAACCAGATCACGCCGCTGCCCATCATGGCCTGCCCGTTCATGACGGACATGTCGTGCGGCAGCGCCACCTTCAGCGCCTCGATGCACGGCTTCGTGAAGACCTGGTCCCACGCGGCGACCAGTTGCTCGGCGTTTGCGATCTGGCGCGTCTTGCCGCCCTGCTTCACCTTCAGCGGGTAGTCGACAAAACGCGCGGCCTCGGCACGCTCGCTCGCGAGCACGGCCTTGTGGAACTCCTGCACGCGGGCCTCGAAGGCCGCGTCGGGCTCGCTGGTGACTTTCTCGTAGCGGCGCCCGCTGGTCTCGCGCTTTCCGATGTTGCCAATGGACACGTCCAGCCGCCGCCTGGCTTGCGTCCACGTCCCGGTGGCGCCGATGCTGTTGCCCAGTTCGAGCGGCTTGCCGCCATCGCCGCCTGCGCCCACGAGTTCCAGGTCGAAGACACCGCCGCCCTGCTCGACCAACACCAGCCGTCCCCCCTGCTGGCTGCCGGTCAACGGGACGTCCGCCAGTGCCTTGCCGAGGAAGTAATGTCCCGTCAGCTGGCCCTCGGCATCCTTGACCGGCGCCAGCGTCATGCCGATGGCATCGGTGCCCAGTGCGCCTTCGTACAGGAATTCGACCGGGCCCGGAACAGGCCCGGCCATTGGCCCCGTTGGCCCCATTGGCCCCATTGGCCCCGGTGTCGGCGCCTTCGCCGGCCGCGCCTGCCGCTCCCGGGTCCAGCCGCTGGCAGCGCCGCCCAGCACCGTGGAGGCCAGCGCGAGGCGCATGAGCACCCGGCGCGTTGCGGACGGCTTGGACGGCGGCATGGGGTTCATTGCAAAAGGTTTCGGGACACTGGCGCGACATGACATTACACCGACATGCATGACCTGCGGCGTTATCGACGCCCCGAAGCCAAAGCACGACAGTGAAGGCACATCAACAACCCGCACAAGGAACCCGGCCATGAACGGCTTCGACATCCTCCCACTTGGCGTTTCGCTGCTCATCGGCATTGCCGCATTCGGCTCCTGCGTCGGAATCGGCATCGTGGGCTCGAAGTTCCTCGAGGGCACCGCCCGGCAGCCGGAACTGGTCGACACGCTGCAGACCAAGTTCTTCCTGATAGCGGGCGTGACCGACGGCGCCTTCATCATCGCCACCGGCATCGCACTCTGGTTCGCGACGTCGAATCCGTTCCGCGGTTGAGCGGTGCACGGGTGCCGACGAATGGGAGACATGAAGCCGCGATTGGCGTCCAATCGGGCCCATGGACCTGCATATCCGCACCCTGCGGCCGCCCGAGATGCGCCTCGCCATCGACTTCGCCGCGCTCGAGGGCTGGAACCCGGGCCTGCATGATGGGGCCTGCTTTCTTGCAGCCGACCCCGAGGGCTTCCTGATCGGCGAATGCGATGGCAAGCCGGTCGGCTGCATTGCCGCGGTGCGCTACGAGGAGCATTTCGGCTTCATCGGCTTCTACGTCGTGGCGCCGCCGTGGCGCGGGAAGGGCTTCGGCCTGCAGTTATGGCAGGCCGGCATGGCGCGCCTCGAAGGGCGCGTGGTCGGGCTCGACGGCGTCCCGGCGCAGCAGGACAACTACCGCCGCAGCGGCTTCACGCTGGCCTGGCAGAACGCTCGATTCGCGGGCGTGGCGCGCCCCGCCGGGCAGGCCGTGGCGGGGCAGATCGTGCCGCTGGCGGGCGTCAACTTCGAGCTGCTGCGTACCGACGACCGGCGTGTGTTCCCTGCGGCACGCGACGCTTTCCTGCGCGCCTGGATCAGCATGCCCGACGCCTGCGGTGTCGCGTGGATGGAACGCAGGCGCCTGGCAGGCTGGGGCCTGATCCGCCGATGCCGCGAAGGCCACAAGATCGGCCCCCTGCTGGCAGAAAGCCGCGAGGTGGCCAAGGCGCTCTACCTGGCACTGTGCCGCAGCGTGCCCGTGGGCGACACGGTCTATCTGGACGTTCCGCTGCGAAATGCCGATGCGGTCACGCTGGCCACCTCGCTCGGAATGCAGCGCGTGTTCGAGACCGCGCGCATGTACGCGGGGGCCACGCCCGCGTGCGAGATCGATCGCGTCTACGGCATCACTTCGTTCGAACTCGGCTGAGCGTCTCCGGGTCGATCAAGCGCACCACGCCTTCCTGCGCCACCGACGCAACCAGCCGGCCGTCGCGCGAATGGATCTCGCCGCGGCAGAGGCCGCGCGAATCCACGCCGTTGGGCGAATCGATCGAATACAGCAGCCAGTCGTCCATGCGGAAGTCGCGGTGAAACCACATCGCGTGGTCGAGGCTCGCTGCCACCAGGTCGGGCTGCATGAAGCTGAGGCCGTGCGGCAGCAATGCCGCGCGCAGCAGGCCGTAGTCCGAGGCGTAGGCCAGCATCGCGCAATGCAGCGCATGGTCGTCCGGCAAGGCCGTAATCGAGCGCATCCAGAGCCGGTAGTCGTCCGGGCGCGGCTCCGGTTCGAGCAGGTCCGGCGGATCGACGGTGCGGTATTCGATCGGCCGCTCGGCATCGAACCTGGAGCGGGCGGCCAGGTCCGGCTCGCGGGCCACCATGGCGCGACGCAGGGCGGCGTCGCTCACCAGCGACTCCGGCGCGGGCGCGTCCGGCATCGCGTGCTGGTGTTCGAGCGCGCCCGCCTCGCCGGCCTGGAACGAGGCCATCATGGTGAAGATGATGCGGCCCTTCTGGATTGCCGACACGCGGCGCGTGGCAAAGCTGCGGCCATCGCGCACGCGGTCGACCGAGTAGTCGATCGACTCGCGCTTGTCGCCGTGCAGCAGGAAATAGGCATGCAGCGAATGCACCCGCCGCGATGCGTCGACAGTGCGGATGGCCGCCATCAGGGCCTGGCCCAGCACCTGCCCGCCGAACACGTTGCGCGTGCCGATGTCCTCACTGGCGCCACGGAACCGGTCGGCCTCCAGTTGTTCCAGCCTCAGCAGCGTGACGAGGTCCTTGACGATGCGGTCGGCGTGGGCGGTGGTGGCGTTCATGGTTCGATTTTGCCGCGACCGGATCGGCGCAATGCCGGGGCGCGTCGCCTTGGTTCCAGCGGCGACTACTGGCGCGCAAGAAGCACGCCATCAGCCGCCAGCGCTCGCTGCAGCCCGGTCACCTCGACCGAACGCATCGCCGCTCCGCCTGCCAACGCCGCCGCGGTGCCGGCGGCCTGGCCCATTACAAAGCAGCCGCCACTGGCACGTGCCGCCGACTGGCCTTCGTGCGTCATCGACGCGCAACGGCCGGCAATCAGAAGGTTGTCGACCCCGTTCGGAACGAGCATGCGCCAGGGCAGGTCGTTGCAGGCGTTGGCGGCATTGCGCGGAAAGACCCAGTCGACGCGGCCCTCGCGGTGCAGCTCCATCGGCCAGGCGTTGATGCCGATAGCGTCCTCGAAGCGGGCCGACGACAGGATGTCTTCACCGGTGAGCGCATAGGCGCCATCGATGCGCCGGGTTTCGCGGATGCCGACCTGCGGCGCGATGTCGACGATCTGCGCATGGGCAAAGCCCGGCACCTTCTCCCGCATGAAGCGGAAGTACTCGACGATCTGGCGCCGGCCTTCGGTTTCGCCGTCGCTGAGTTGCCGCGCGTCCACGCCGCTCATCGCGCGGCCCTCGGCGTTGCGGATCTGCGTGACGTTGGCGCGCCACTCGCTCGGGTTGATCTGCGGCCGCACGATGGCGCCCTCGCGCGAAAATTGGTAGCGGCCAGGCTCGTCGCGCAGCGCGGCCTCCATCAGGTCGTTGATCGCCTTGAACTCGCCGATGGCCGCGAGCGCCTGTTGCGCCTCGACATGGCCGATGCGGAACATGGTGGTCGGGAACAGGCTGTTGCCATGTCCGTCGCCCACCTCGAACGGCACGCCGGCGAAGGCGGCCACGTCGGCGTCGCCGGAGCAGTCGATGAAAGTCCTGGCGCGGATGGCCTGTCGGCCGGACTTGGTCTCGACCACCAGCGCGGCGATGCGCGCGCCGTTCGTTTCGTCCATCAGCACGGCAGCGGCCCACGCGTGGAACAGCACGGCCACGCCGGCCGCGAGCAGCAACTGGTCGGCCGCGCACTTGTAGGCCGACACATCGTAGGAGCGCACGCGGATGCGACCCTGCATGCCGTCCTGCGGCTTGTTCAGGCCACCAAGCGCATCGATGCGCTCGAGCAGTTCGTCGACGACGCCGTGCACCACCTGCGTCATCTCGCCGCCGCGGCGGCCGTAGAGGCCGGCAAAGTTGGTTACGCCGCCGGCCGTGCCCATGCCGCCCAGGAATCCGTAGCGCTCGACGAGCAGGGTGCGGGCACCGTGGCGCGCGGCGCTGGCGCTCGCGGCCAGGCCAGCCGGCCCCCCGCCGACGACGACCACGTCGTACTCACCGAACACCGGCAGGCGCCGCGCTGGTTCGGTCAGCGTGCCGGCGCCCTCACTCGACTCACTCAAGCTTGATGCCCTTGGCGGAGATGATGCTCGCCATGATGGCGGCCTCTTCCTTCACCCGCGCGCGCATGCCATCTGGCGAGGTGCCCACGGCCTGCCAGCCCTGGTCGAACAGCTTTTGCCGCACTTCGGCGGATTTCATGATCGGCGCCAGTTCACGCTCGATGCGTTGCTGCGCGGGCTTCGACAGGCTGGCCGGCCCGAGCAGGGCGGCCCACACCTCCAGGTTGAAGTCGCGTACGCCAGCGTTGGCGAGCGGCGCAACTTCGGGCGCAAGCGGGCTGCGTCCGCTGGTCAGGCCGATAGCCTTGAGCTTGCCGGCGCGCACCTGCGGCAGCGCCACACCGGGCGGAATCAGGGCCATCTGGACCTGCCCGCCGAGCATCGCCGTGATCACCTGCGGATTGCCCTGGAACGGCACATGCACCGGCGCAAAACCGCGCACCCGGCTCTTGAGCAATTCCATGCCGAGGTGCCCGACCGAGCCGGTGCCGACCGAACCGTAGTTCCACTTGTCGCCCGCGGCCCGGGCCGCATCGAAGAACGCGGAACCCGGAGGCAGCGTGGGCAGCGCCACCAGCACCAGCGGCGCGGTGACCAGCAGCGACAGGGCGGTGAAATCGCGCGCAGGGTCGTAGGGCAGGTTCGGATAAAGGATCTTCGATGACGTGAGGTTGCCGTTGATGACGATGCCCAGCGTGTGGTCGTCCGTGGCCTTGGCCACGTAGTCGGCGGCAATGTTGCCGGAGGCGCCCGGCTTGTTGTCCACGATGACGGGCTGGCGCAGCGCACGCGCCAGCGGTTCGGCCAGCACGCGCGCGGCGATGTCGGGCGTGGAACCGCCGGGAAACCCGACGACAAGATGAACCGGGCGGTTCGGCCAGGTGTTGCCCTGGGCGTGGCTGATGAGGGGAGCGGCGGTTGCCGCGAGCAGGAGGTTTCGACGGGAAATTGGCATGGCCGGCATGATCGCACTCTTCACTGGGGGCGTCGGTGGACGCCTGGCGGCGTTCATTGCGCGTCATCGTGCACTGTTCGCACGGGCTCGACCTCGGGATAATCGATCGGTCGCGGCGCCAGCCGCTCCCAAAGGGTTTCATGTCCTCCATCACGCTTCGTTTTCTCGCCGAGCCGAGCACGGTCAACTTCGGCGGCAAGGTTCATGGCGGCACCGTCATGAAATGGATCGACGAGGCCGGCTATGCCTGCGCCACGAGCTGGGCCAAGCGCTACTGCGTGACGGCCTTCATCGGTGGCATCCGCTTTCACCACCCGATCATGATCGGCGATCTGGTCGAAGTGGAGGCACGGCTGGCCTACACCGGCAAGACCAGCATGAACATCTCGGTCGAGGTTCGCAGCGGCGACATGAAGGGCGGCGAAATGGCCACGACCACCGAATGCCTGATCGTGTTCGTCTCGGTCGATTCGCACGGCCGGCCGATGCCGGTGGTCCCTCTTACACCCAGCACGCCGGGGGAAATGGCGCTGGCGGAACGGGCGAAGCTGCACCTGGATGCGGCGCGGGCGGCGGCGACGCCGGCGGCCTGAGCGTTGTGCGCCGCGCGTCGACGTGACCGTTCGCGAAGCGACCCATTGCCATTGCCCGCCGGGGCGACGCTGTCGGGGCGGACTTGAGCCGCTCGGCAATGACGTCCACGGCCAACCGCCCTATTCACCGGATTCACCATGTCCAAACCAGCTTGGCTGCTGCTTGTCATTGCGGCACTGATCTTTTCGTACTACGCGCGCCCTTTTTACGACTTCTCCTGGGTCGTCATGAGCAGGATCCGCGACGCTGTCACCACCAGGCTGGGCGCCCCGATGCTTCGGCAGGAGAGGCAGCAGGTATTGGATTCCGCGGACGGGCAGGCCAGGGAAATGGATGCTTACCTGCAAGGCTTGCGTGATGCGCAATCCCTGGACAGGACGCTTGCTGCCCTCGATTTTTCAAGCACGGACAACTACGTACTCTCGACCAAGGCCATGCGCGCGCGCTTCCAGGAAAGCCTGCGCTATCCGCCGCCGGGTTACCTGGATGCGATCACCGGGAAAGTAGCCGACGAGCCTGCCGGCGAAGACGGCATCGCCACCTATCGCCGATTGGAAATTCCGGTGTTGCCTGGCGTCCACGCAATTGGCTACTACATGCGGCCCAGGAATGCGGGCGCACGCGACAAATTGCCGCTCGTCATTGCAGCGGCGGGCAGGGGCGGCATACCGGAGCCGACGGCCGACGGAAAGCTTCCCATCGTCCAGCACGACTCGAAGGATTTTGCTTGGGAGGCATTGCGCCGCGGTTATGCGGTGTGGCTGCCAACCTTTGCTCATTTCGCCTTTGGCAGCAACGACTACCGGGATCGCCTGGCCGTCAACGCATGGGAGTCGGGCACCTCGTTGCCCGCCATCGAGATCGCAAAGGTCGTCAAGGCCCTGGATGTCCTGACCCAACGCGACGACATCGATCCGCAGCGCGTCGCGATGATCGGGCACTCGTACGGCGGCTTCTACACGCTCTACACCAGCGCGCTCGAACCCCGTATTCGCGTGGCCGCGGTTTCGGCGTATCTCAATGACCGCGCGAAGGTGCTCGATGCTTCGGCGCCTGGCGGCTTTCTCGATTGGCGCTACCCGGACAGCCTGACGCTGTGGCGCGACCCTGCCGTTGTCGCGCTGGTGGCGCCGCGACCGTTGCTGTTCATCGCAGGCAATCAGGATCAGTTGTTCCCGATTGAAGGCGCGCGGCGCACCGCGCCGGAGGCGGCCCGCGTCTACAAGCAATTGGGTATCGGCGAGCGCTTTGAATTCAGCGAATTCGTGGCACGGCACGACTTCAACGGGGCGGCCGCGCTGGACTTCGTCGACAAGTACATGGGGCGCGGGGCGGGGAGCCCGAAATAGCCAGTCTGCCGACCGCAAGCCCTGCCGGCCGCGGAAAACTGAAATGAACCGCAAGACTCGTTCCGCGCCGCCTCAGCCAACCACCGTTCCGCTCACTTCACCCAGCCCGATGCGCACCGCCCCCTTGCGCTCGCAGTGGCCGCGAATGGTGAGCGTGTCGCCGTTCTCGAGGAAGGTACGGCGCTCGCCGTTGGGAAGCGTGATCGGGTTCTTGCCGCCCAGCGTGAGTTCCAGCAGCGAGCCGGCCTGGTCGGGCTCGGGGCCCGACAGCGTGCCCGAGCCCAGCAGGTCGCCGGGCTGCAGGTTGCAGCCGTTGACCGTGTGGTGCGCGACCAGTTGCGCCGGCGTCCAATAGGCCGCCTGCGTGGTGTTGCCGCGCGTGAGGCGCGTGGCGGGCTCGCCGGCGGCGCGCATCTTCGCGGTCTGCAGCCAGACCTCCAGCGTGATGTCCAGGGCGCCGGTGTGCCGGTTCACGTCGCTGTCGAGGTAGGGCAACGGCGCCGGGTCGCCGGCCGGGCGCTCGAAGGCCTTCGCGCGAAACGGCGCGAGGGCTTCCATCGTCACGAGCCAGGGCGAAAGCGTGGTGGCGAAATTCTTCGAGAGAAAGGGTCCGAGCGGCTGGTATTCCCAGGCCTGCAGGTCGCGCGCCGACCAGTCGTTGAGCAGGGTCACGCCAAACAGGTGCTGCTCGGCCTCTACGATGCCGATTGGCTCGCCCAGCGCATTGCCCTGACCGATGAAGAAGCCCAGTTCCAGTTCGTAGTCCAGCCGCTTGGAGGGGCCGAAGGTGGGGGCCTCGGCATCCGCGGCCTTGGTCTGGCCCATCGGCCGCTTGAAACGCTGGCCGCTCACGCCGATGGACGAGGCGCGGCCGTGGTAGCCGATGGGCACCCACTTGTAGTTGGGCATCAGCGGCTGGTCGGGGCGGAACAGCTTGCCGACCGTGGTGGCGTGGTGGATGCCGGTGTAGAAGTCGGTGTAGTCGCCGATGGTGCAAGGCACGCCCATCTCGACGTCAGCCTGCGCATATAACGCGAGTTGCCAATGCTTCTGCTTGGGGCTGCCTTCGCGCAGGTCCTCGGACAGCACCGCTCGCAGGGCCGCCCGCTCGGCGGGTGATGCGGACATGACCAGGTTCATGTCGGAGTGCTCCAGCACATGGGCGGCTTCGAGGTCCAGCACGCGGTCGCCGATGGCAACGCCGATGCGGAAGGCTTCCTTGCTGCCGGCGGGCCTGAAGCGGCCGAACGGCAGGTTCTGGATCGGGAAATCGCAGCCCGGCACGTTGGCGGTTGCGACCCAGCTGCGCAGGCTGGGGCCATGCGTGGCATTGATTTCGAAGCTCATTGGTGCCCCCTGACGGAAGCGTCATGATGTGTGCCGAACGGGACGATGGTCATCTCGGGAATCTCCGCGAAAGCAGAACTTTGATAGTAGTGCTTCCGCGGCCAAACGCGGTGGCCGTCCTATCGATGCGGGGACTTAACGCCCGGCAGTGCGTAGTCGTTGGCGTCGATATCCGTCTTGCCATCGATGACGATGTCGGCCATCAGCTTGCCCGATCCGCAGGACATGGACCATCCACTGCCGCCATGTCCCGTGTTGATGAAGAGGTTCCCCAGGCGAGTCCGGCTGACGAGCGGCACCCCGTCCGGCGTCGCGGGCCGCAGCCCGGTCCAGAAAGTGGCGGCACGGCGGTTGGCGGCATTCGGGAAGGCGGCCTCGAAGGCGGCGGACAACTGGTCGCACCGTGCCCTGTCCAGCCGTGCGTCGTAGCCGACCACCTCGGCAATGCCTGAAACCCTGATTTCATTGCCCAGCCGTGCCATGCCGGTCTTGGTCGCAAAGTCGAACATCGAGTGCCGCGGCGCGTTCTCCATGTCCTGCAGCGGCGCAGTCATCGAATAGCCCTTGATCGGATAGAGCGGCACGTCGACGATGCCTTTCAGGACGCGCGGTGTTTCCGCCCCGGTCGCAAACACATAGGCATCGGCATGAATGACCGTGCCGCCTCGGCAGGCAATGGCCATTACACGGCCGGCGGACGCCCCCGATTCATCGACGACGACCCGCTCGACCGGCGTGCTCCACAGGAACCGGCCACCCTTGCGCTGAATGGCATCGACCAGCTTGCGGGTGAAGACGGCGCAGTCCCCCGAGAGATCGCCGGGCAGGTGCAGGGCGCCGAACAGGCCCGGCGCCGAACGCGCGAGCGCCGGCTCCATGGCGAACACCTGCGCTGCCGACAGGAACGTGCCCGGGACGCCCATGGTTTCGAGGTACTTCAGGTGGCCGTCCACCAGCGCGGCCGGCACGGGCTCGCGGTAGAGCTGCAGCACGCCGTCGTTGCTGCGCTCGTAGTCGATCTCCACGGCCGCCTCGACCGCGCGCAGGCACTCCAGCGCGTAGATGCACATGCGCGTGAGCCGCGCGCGGTTGCCGGCGAACCGCTCCGGGCGGCACTCCTTCAAGGACTTCAGCATCCAGGTGACCTGCCGCAGCGTGAAATCGGGCTTCCACTTGAACGCAGCCGACTTGTCGAACTGCGACTTGAATGCCATTCCGACAGCGCCAGGCGCGGACCAGGGCGCGGAAAGTCCGGCCGAGAAGAAGCCGCCATTCGCATGGCTGGCGCCCTCGGCGGGCCCGGATTGCTGATCGAGAACGGTGACCACGCAGCCTCTTTGCTGCAGGAAGAAGGCGGTGGTGGCGCCCATGACTCCCGCGCCGACGATGACGACATGCATCTGAAATTGTTCCTGGTGTGCGCGGCAAGGCACCGCGCTTGTTGCAGCGGCGAACTCTATTTGCGTGCCTTTGCTGCGGGAAGGTATCCTTTCACCTGGTGAACATTGACGTGCAACCCACGAACGACCCGGATGGCGCCGGCGGTGTCAAATCTATTGCCGCGCTGCAGCGTGGCTTGCGTGTCCTGCAGGCGATTCAGCAGGCACCCAGGATCACGCTGACCGAACTCCAGCGGCACACGCTGCTGCCGCATGCGACCTTGCTGCGCATCCTCAAGACGCTGGACGAAGAAGGCTGGATCGAACGGGACGCCCTCACCAAGCGCTATGCCACGCGGGCCGCACCCCGCGCCGTGCAGCCGCGGAACGATTGGCGCGACCGCCTGTCCTTGATATCGAGGCCGATCCGCACGGCCCTGCAGCGCAAGATTTCCTGGCCCGTCAATCTGGCGGTGCGCGATCGCACCAGCATGCTGATTCTCGACACCGAATCCACCGGAAGCCTGACGCCCAACTACCACGCGCTGAGCTTCCGGCCGCCGATGCTCAAGTCCTCCATGGGACGGTGCTACCTGGCGTACTGTCCCGACCAGGAACGCGAGGAAATCCTGCGCGCCCTGGCACGCTCGCCGGACCACGCGGACTCAGGCATCCGGGCCGACCGGATTCGCCGCATGGTGGCCGAGATACGCCAGCGCGGCTACGCGCTGCGCGATGATCCGTCGAACGAGCCGCTCGATTCACCGGAGCGATTCAGCGCCCTGTCCGTCCCGATCCAGTGCGAGCAACGCGTCATCGCGTGCCTGGCGTGCGTATGGGTTCCTTCGTTGGCGAATTCGGACGACATGGTCGGCAGGCACCTGTCCAGCCTGCAGCATTCGGCGAAGGCCATCGAAGCCAGGTTACGCCAGGCGGGTTTCCCGGCCGCCGGCTGAACCGCCGCGTTCAGCTTCCGGTGCGCCGGCCCCGCAACCGCTCCCGGATCGGCCCCAGCACTTCCTCGTCGTGCTGCCCGAGCAGCGGCGGCGGCGTCACCGTCAACGCACGTTCCCCGTCGAAGCTCACCGGCGAGCGCACGGTGCGCCAGGTGCCCATCGTCGGATGCGGCGCCTCGATGGCCAGTTGCAGGTGCCTGGCCTGCGGGTCTTCCAGCGCCTCGCTGGTGTCGTACATCGGCGCGTGCGGCACGTCGCGCGCCAGCAGGCGCGCACACCATTGCTCGCGCGTGCGCCGCTTGAACAGCCCGCTGAGCACCTGGATCATGTCGTCCTGGTGCGCGATGCGGGCCTCCCGCGTCGCGAAGCGCGGATCCTGGAATATGTCCGTGCGCTCGACCGCGTCGGCCAGGCCCTGCCAGAACTTCTCCGGCGAGGACATGTGCAGCGCGATCCACTTGCCGTCCGCGCATTCGAGCACGTAGGACTGCGACACGCTCGGCCGGCTGTACGGCCCCATCACTTCGCCTTCGGAGAAGTAGTGGGTGAACGCATCCAGGTTGAAGTGGCACATCGCCTCCAGCATCGACACCTCGACACGCCGCCCGACGCCGGTGCGCCCGCGCTCGATCAGCGCGCCCATCACGCCGTAGGCCGCATAGAAGCCCGTCATCGCATCTGCGAGCGCGGGCCCGACCACGCGCGGGTTGGCCGGATTGACCAGCAGCTTCAGGTAGGCACTCGCGGCCTGCGCGACCGTGTCGTAAGCGGGCCGTCCTGCCGCCGGGCCGTCCTGGCCGAAGCCGCTGATTGCGCAATACACGAGCCGTGGGTTCAGCGCATGCAGCCGCTCCCAGCCCGCGCCCAGCCGCTGCGCCGCGCCGGGCCTGAAGTTCTGGATATAGACGTCGGCCTCACGCACCAGTTCGTCGAACGCGGCCGCGTCTTCGGGCTTCTTGGTGTTGAGCGTGACGCTCTGCTTGTTGCGGTTGTAGGTCTGGAAGTGCGGGCTGTAGAGGCCGCCGCGAAAGGCGCGGAAGGGATCGCCGGTCCCCGGTTGCTCGATCTTGATCACGCGCGCGCCGAGGTCGGCGAGCAGCATGCCGGCAGCCGGGCCGGTGATGAAGGTTCCCTGCTCAAGGACGGTGATGCCTTCGAGGACTTTGGACATGGTGTGGGTTCCTGTGAGGGCTTGTCTGTCGCGTCAATCCACCTGCGCGCCCGACCGCTTGACCAGTTCCGCCCACTTGGTGACTTCGGTACCGGTGAAGCGGGCCAGTTCGTCGCCGCGCATCGGTCGCACCTCGACGCCTTGCACGGCGAGGCGGGATTGGGTGTCAGGATCCATCAAGGTGTCGTTCGCGACGGCGCGCAGGCGCTCGAGCGCCGGAGCCGGTGTTGCCGCCGGCGCGTAGAGGGCGAACCAGGCAACCAGGTCGAAGCCGGCCAGGCCCTGTTCGGCGAGCGTCGGCACGTCGGGCGCGGCCTTGCTGCGCTCGGCGCTGCTGACGCCCAGCGCCCGCAGCTTGCCGCTCTTGATGTGCTGCAGCACGGCGGTCGGGTGATAGAACATGAAGTCCACGTTGCCCGCCATCAGGTCGGTCAGCGCCTGTGCGCCGTCCTTGTAGGGCACATGGATCATCGTCCCGCCCAGCTTCGCCAGCAACTCCCCGGCGAGGTGCCCGGAAGTGCCATTGCCCGCGGACGCAAAGGTGATGCCCTTCGGTCGCTGCGCCATGCGGGCGAGGTCGGCAGGGGTCTTGGCGGGGGAGTCGGCCGGCACGACCAGCAGCAGCGGCGTGTAGCCGACGAAAGCGACCGGCGCGAACTGCTTCTGCGGGTCGTAGGGCAGCTTGCGGTAGAGCGACGCATTGATCGCGTGGGTGCCGACCGTGCCCATCACCAGCGTCGCGCCGTCCGGCTGCGCCCGCGCGACCTGCTCGGTGCCCATCGAGCCGCCGGCGCCCGGCCGGTTGTCGATGATGACGGGCTGCCCCAGCCGTTTGCCCAGCGGCGTGCCGACCACGCGGGCCACGTTGTCGGTAGTGGTCCC
Source organism: Variovorax humicola (assembly GCF_037889915.1). Classification (NCBI taxonomy): domain Bacteria; kingdom Pseudomonadati; phylum Pseudomonadota; class Betaproteobacteria; order Burkholderiales; family Comamonadaceae; genus Variovorax; species Variovorax humicola. Next base: position 48,884 of record NZ_JBBKZV010000035.1, read on the forward strand.
GGCGGAGAACGGCACGACCATGTGCACCGCCATGGTTGGCTGCTGCGCGGCAGCCGTGCCGGCATTCGCCAGCCCGAGCAAGCCGATGGTGGCGCCGAGTGCGCAACGCGCCCAGCGCCGGATATTCGAATGAATGATCATGATCACCTCAGTGGTCCATCAGGGTGCGCGCCACGCACGGCGCATGGAATGAACGGGCAGCGCAGCAAGGCCCGTCCGTGGGCGCTCGGGGAGCCGTCAACACGAAGTGAGCAGGCAACGGGGGCGGACTCAATCCACACGAATATTCTTGGCCTTGACGATGCGGCCATAGATGTCCGAGTCGCGCGCGACCAGCTGCGCCATTTCCGAACGCTCAAGCCCCAGCGGCTCGCAGTTCAGCTCCTTGATGCGGCGCTGGACGTCGGCGTCCTGGCTGGCGGCCCTCAGCGTGGCATGCAGGCGATCGACGACCGGCGCCGGCGTGGCCGCGGGTGCCCAGATGCCGTGCCACGACGTCATCGACAGCCCGGGCGTGCTCTCCGCGAAGGTCGGCACGTTGGGTATCGCGGGATGGCGCTGCGGGCCGGAGTAGGCCAGCGCCTTGACGCGCCCGCCGGTGATCAGCGGGTAAGCCGTCGCCATCGGCTCCAGCACCATGTCGACCTGCCCCCCGATCAATTCGCTGATCGGCGAGGCGCGATACGGCACATGCAGCATGCTCGTCCTGGTCTCGTCCTTGAGCCACTCCATGACGAGGTGGGACGGGCTGCCGGCGCCATAGGAGGCATGAGACAGCGTGTCGGGCTTGCTGCGCGCCATGGCCACCACGTCCTTCACCGAGCCGGCTTCCAGCTTGGGGCCGGAGATCAGCACCAGGCCCTGGCGCATGGTCGTCGCCACGGGCACCAGGTCCTTCTGCGGATCGAAGGGCAGCTTGGCGTAGATGTACGGATTGATCGTGAAGGCCGTGGAGACGTTGTAGAGCACCGTGTAGCCGTCGGCCGGCGACTTGGCCACGGCGTCGGTCGCCAGGTTGCCCGCCGAGCCCGGCCGGTTGTCGATGACGACGGCCACGCCCAGCGTCTTCGCCGCGTACTCGCCATAGATGCGGGCGAAGACGTCCGGCGGCGTGCCCGCGGCAAATCCGACCACGATCCTGATCGGCTTCGTGGGCCAATCGGCCTGCGGCGACTGCGCCCACACGCCCGCGCTCGTGAGCGCCAGGGCTGCTGCCGCGATCAACTGCCTTCTTGCGATTTCCATATGCGATGTCTCCTGTTGAATTTGTCGTCATGCGTGCGGAAGGATCGGCGTTGGACGGCCTCGTGGCCGCCATGCATTTCAGTGCGCGGCGCCGAAGCCCCTCGGCACGTCGCCTTCGTAGACCACCTCGCGCGATGCCTGGTACGACAGCGCGAACCCGATCGACTGTTCAAGCTCTTCGTTGAGATGCGCGATGAGGCCCGCCGTCCGGGCCAGGATCGGGACGCCCTTGAGCGCCGCCAGCGGGAAGCCGATGCCGAGCAGCACCGCGGGAATGGCGGCCGAGACGTTGAGCTTGAGTTCCTTGCCCAGCACTTGGGGGATCGCGCGCTCGACGGCTTCGGCGATGGCGACGAAGCGCAGGTCCGCTCCGCATGTGCGGGCCACGTCGAACAGCGCGTCCACGCGCGGATCGCGTTCCTTGTGCAGCGGATGTCCGTACCCCGGAATGGGCCTGCGGGCAAGGCGGTACTCGCCCAGCACGGCGAGCGCGGCTTCGGCCAGGTCACCACCACTGCCGGCGCGTTGGTCGATCTCGCTGAAGAGGCGGCCCGCCGTTTCGGAGGCGCCCAGGATCACCGAGCCGCAGCCCAGGATCCCGGCGGCGACGGCGCCCTGCATCGCGTCGGGGGCGGCCGCGAGCGTCATCCGGCTGGCCTGCACGCTGGGGACGAGGCCATGTTCGGCAATGGCGACCAGCGTCGCGTCCAGCACCGCCGTTCCCGCGGCATCGGGCATCCTGCCAGTGACCAGCAAGTGGAAGTAGTCGGTGAACGACACCTTGCCGATCAGCTCGGCGCACAGGTTGCGGCCACGCACGACGATCGTGTGCTCGTCGGAGGTCGAGATCGCGGTGCGGGGCACCGTCTCCTTGCCGATCTTCATGTCAATCCTTTTCGCTTCGGAGGGCGAACCTTAACGATTGACGGAAGTGCAAGGAAATGAAGAATTTCGATGCAATTGATCGATGCTGTCGATCTAAGGCTTGAGCTGCAGGCTGCGATTGAGCGCCGCCTTGCGGATGTCCCGCGCGAAGGACTTGACCGCCGCGCTCTGCCGCGCATCGCGCTTCCACAGCAGGCCGGGCGTGCGCATCGGCGTAGGGCTCTCCAGCGGAATCACGCGGATGTCATCGCGCGCCGGCACGGCGTTGCGCGACACGATCGCCGCGAGGTGCGTGCGTGCCACCAGGTCGATCATCGGCGCGATGGTGTTCAGTTCGGCGGCGACCACCGGCTCGGCGCCGCAGCTCGAAAAGCATTGCTCGAGCAGCGTGCGCGTCGTGAACATCCTGGGCAGCAGCACCAGGGGCTGCTTGTGCAGCTCGACCATGCGCAGGCGCTTGCGTGCCGCGAAGGCGTGCCCGGCGCCGACGACGAGCACCATCTCCTCGTTGTAGAGCGGCTCGAACCACAGCACCTCGGGGTCGGTCGGCTCGTAGGCGATGCCCACGTCGAGCGTCCCTTCCGCCAGGCGCTGGCCGATGGCGGCGGCCGCCAGTTCGTCGACGCAGACCTTCACCGTCGGGTGCCGGGTCAGGAAGGCCGCAAGGCACTCGGGCACGAAGGCGATGTTGAAGGTATGCGTGGCGCCGATGCGCACCTCGCCCGACAGCGCACCGGCCGAACGCTTCAGTTCGCCGAGCCCCTGGTCGACCTCGCGCAGGGCCTTCGAGGCATAGCCCAGGAAGGTTTCGCCGGCCTCGGTCAGCAGCACGCGCCTGCCGATGCGATCGAACAGTTCATGGCCCAGTTCGTCCTCGAGTTGCCGGATCTGGTGCGACAAGGTCGACTGCGTCACGTGCACGCGCTCGGCCGCCCGGGTGAAGTTCAGGCATTCCGCCAGTGCGCAGAAATAGCGAAGGTGGCGCAGCTCCATCTCGGGGTCCAATTCAATCGATGACGTAGATGGACTTTATCGAAATATTTCACTTTCACTGCACCGCGTCTATGGATAACGTAGGCGCCCGAATACAAAGGAGACCCCGATGGCCGAAGCCACCCACGCGACCCAGAGCCTCACCGACGAAGTCATTGCCCGCCTCGAAGGCTGCACCGACGCCCGATTCAAGGAGGTCATGACTTCGCTGGTGCGCCACGTCCACGACTTCGTGCGCTCGGTCGACCTGACCGGCGACGAGTGGATGCAGGCCATCCAGTTCCTGACCGCCACCGGCAAGGCCTGCACCGACAAGCGGCAGGAGTTCATCCTGCTGTCGGACACGCTGGGCGTCTCGATGCTGGTCGTCGCGCTGGCACAGGCCCGCGCGTCGGAAGCACCGGCGGGCGCCACGCCGGCGACCGAGGCCACGGTGCAGGGCCCGTACTACTGGGCCGGCGCGCCCGAACGCCCGCTGGGCTACGACATCGGCGAAGGCGTGCCGGGCGAGCCCGCGCTCTACACCGGCCGCGTGACGGACACCGACGGCTGCCCCCTGGCCGGCGCGGTGCTCGATGTGTGGTCCGGCGACGGCGAGGGCGTCTACGACATGCAGATGGAGGGCAGCGGCCAGATGCGCGCGCGCGGCGTCTTCCGCACCGATGCGCAGGGACGCTTCTGGCTCTGGTCGATCCGGCCCAGCTTCTACCCGATCCCGATGGACGGCCCGGTGGGCCGCATGATCGAGCGCATGGGACGCGACCCCAACCGGCCCGGCCACATCCACATGATCGTCTCGGCCGAAGGGCATGTGCCCGTGACCACGCACCTGTTCGTCGCCGACAGCCCGTACATCGAGTCCGACATCGTCTTCGGCGTGCGCGAAAGCCTGATCGTGCCGTTCGAGCAGCACGCGCCCGGAACGGCCGCGGACGGGCGCGCGATGAGCAAGCCGTACTGGTCGGCGCACTACGACTTCAGGCTCGCTCCCGCGAAGCCGGCGTGAAGCCCGCGCTCCAGGTCATTGTCTGCAACACTTGGCCTCAGCGGATCGGCAGCCTGGTCGAACCTGGAAAGTCGGGGCTTGCGCAGCGGCCACCCCGGCCGGGCGGCGATGGTGTTGTTGCGCCCTCAGCGTACCGGTTTCGGCGCCTGCGTCGCGCGCTGTAGAGCCAGCGCACCGGGTAGGCGCAATGCCTCTTCCGGCGTGAAGATCTGCTGCTGCAACTGGGCTTGAGTGCTCGCGTCGGCGGCCGCGTAGCGCGCCAATCGGGCCTGCCAGTCTTGCTCTTGCTGGTCTAGCGCGGCGAGGCGTTGCGCCGCTTCGTAGCCATAGGCCTGCTCGCGCAGTTGGAAGCGTTCTTGCGGCGAGGCGCCGCGGGCCTCGAAGGCAACACTCTGTTCGGCCACGGCCAGATGCGCAATCGCGTCGATACGGTCCTGCCGCTGCTCGGGGGTGAGCCAAGTCGCGGCTGCCTGGTCGAGCGCCTCGCGGCGTTGTTCGGCACTGAGCACGGTGTTCTGCTCCAACTCACGCTTTTCGAGCATGTAGCGGTCGAGTTGCTCGTCGGGCCCGAACAGGCCCGTCACTTCTTCATGCGCGAAGTAGCGCGCACGCAGGGCGGCGCGGGCGTCAAAGGCTTGACGCAATGCTACCGGGTCGCGTGGATCGGGCGCAGTCAGTGCGCTCAGTGCTTCACGGTAGTCGACGTAGCGTTCCAGCAGCGCCAACCCACGCACCCGCCACTCCGGCGGTAGGTAGACATCGATGCTGGCGCGCATCTCGGCCAGCAAGCCGGCCTTGTCCTTGGCGCGCGCGTCACCGAGCATCTGTTCGAAGATGCGGACGAGTTCGGGTGTCAGCAGCGGATCGGCCAACGGCGCGCCGACACCTGACCGGCTGGACAGGCGCTCTCGATCTATCGCAGGCAAGGGCATGCGTGCATCGGCCGACGGCGTGGCTGCCACCACCGGCGCCGGTGTGTCGGCAAACCAGAACCTCGAGAAGACCGCGAATGCGACGCAGGCCACCACTGCGCCTGCCACCTGCCAAGAGCGCGACGCCAATTCAGATGCCCAGGGACTTGAGGCGGTTGGCCTGCTGGCGGTACAGCGTCACCGGACTCACCGAAAACAGGTCGCGCAGGCCGAAGAACTGGTTGATCTCGTCGAGGTGGTTCTGCCGGTAGTCGCCAAGATGACGCCCCAGCCGGCTGCTGCAGACCGTCACAAGGCCGTCGTTGGCTTCGCCGTGTATTGTGCTGAGCAGGGCCATCGGCACATCCGATGGGTCGAGCAGATTGGTGACGGGCTGGGTGCCAGTCCAGGAGAAGTAGCGCACGCCGTTCACGAGTTCGGGGCCGTCGCCGCAATCCGAGGGCATGCCCTGCGGAAAACGGGCGTTGAAGGCCGCCGCACCCGCAGTCGACAGCGACATGACCGGGCCCAAGGGCACTTCGGGCAGATTCTGCTTGCCTGACAGCATTCCGATGATCGTGGCCAAGGCCTTGGCCGTACCCGCGAGGATCGCTTCGCCGGGGCTGCCGGGCGGGAAGGTTTTGGCCACGTCATCAGCCAGCTTGCTGCCACGATGGGGACTGCCCACCGCGGTGACCGAGGCCACCAGTTGAGGCGCCACGGCGGCGACGTAGCGAGCGGTAGGCCCACCATGCGAATGGCCGATCAGATTGACCTTTTGAGCACCGGTGATGGCGAGAATATTGCGGATCTGCGTGAGCAGTTGCTCGCCTCGGGCCTCGGTGGTGTTGAGGCCCGACACCTGGGTGACGTAGACCTTGGCGCCTCCTTCGCGCAGCGCACCGGGGATGCCGTAGAAGTGGTCGTAGCCCGCAATATCACCCCAGCCCAACATGCCATGGACCAGCACGATGGGATAGCGCGTCTGCGTGTAGGCGTCGGCCAGCGCGGGCACCGCCGCAAACACCCCAAGCATCCAAATCAGAACTATGCGCCGCAAGCGAATCATCCATGTCGTCATGTTTTTTCTCCCCTGTCAATTTGATTAAACGAACGATTAAGTATAAATAATGTGAATGAAAAGTAATTGAAATACCTGCGCGCGAATGAAATGCGGCCGCTCCAGCGAGCAGCTTGAATACGCCCAGTTTGAGCTCGGGAGCACAGGCAGGAACGCCGCCGATGGCGAGCAACAGAAATCCAGCGGCACGTTCGCCCCAAGCTCGCCTGCTCGAGCTGCGGCACGATCACGCAAGCGTCGGCGCCGAGCCGCCGCCCGAGGAGGACGCGGCCTTCGGGGTCATGCTGGATGAACTGCCGCGCTGGGCCGAGGTGCACCGTCAGGAAACGGCGCCCGTCCCGGTCAAGTAGCTGCGCTCAGCCGCGGGCCGCGTGCAGCATGTCGCGCGTGCGCCGGGCCTCGCGCCGCGCGGCTTCCTCGAAATCGTCGCCGGACGATGCGTAGCAGATGGCACGCGATGAGTTGACGACGATCGGCGCGTCTTCGCGCCAACCCGCGCGCACCGTGGCGGCCGCATCGCCGCCTTGCGCGCCCACGCCGGGGATCAACAGCGGCACGGTCGGTGCGAGCGTGCGCACGCGCTCGATCTCGGCGGGATAGGTCGCGCCCACCACGAGGCCGAGCTGCCCGTTCAGGTTCCACGGGCCTTGCGCCAGCCGCGCGATGTGTTCATAGAGGAAGGGTTCGCCCTCGACGCTCGCGAGCCGTTGTCCCTGCAGATCCGACCCGCCGGGGTTGCTGGTGCGGCACAGCAGGAAGGCGCCCTTGCCCGCGTGCCGCAGGTAAGGCTCGACCGAATCGAAGCCCATGAACGGCGACAGCGTGACCGCATCGGCGCCGTAGCGCTCGAAGGCTTCGATGGCGTACTGCTCGGCGGTCGAGCCGATGTCGCCGCGCTTGGCATCGAGGATCGTGGGCACATGGGGCGCGTTGCGCCGCATGTGTTCCATCAGTTGTTCAAGCTGGTCCTCTGCGCGGTGCGCGGCGAAGTAGGCGATCTGCGGCTTGAAGGCGATCGCCAGGTCGGCCGTCGCATCGACGATGCGCGCGCAGAAGTCGTAGATGCGGCTGGCATCGCCCTTGAGCTGCGCCGGGAAACGGCTCGGTTCCGGATCGAGGCCGACGCACAGCATGGATGCGTTTTGCTGCTCGGCCGCGCGCAGCTTGTAGAGAAAAGTCATGGCCCGGGATTCTAGGTTCCGGGCTGGTGGCACTCAGTCGACTTGCGCGGCGGCCAGGCAGAGGTCGGCCCAGGCGCGAGCCTTGTCGGCCGGGTTGCGCAAGAGGTAAGCCGGGTGGTAGGTCGCGACCACTTGCACGCCCGTTTGGCCCGCCAGTTCGGCCACGCGGCCTCGCAGCTTGCCGAGCGGCTCGTTGCGCTGCAGCAGGCTTTGCGCCGCGAGCGGGCCCATCGCGAGCACCATGCGCGGCGCGACCGTTGCGGCATGGGCGTCGAAGCTCTGTTCGAACGGCTGCGACGAGCATGCCGAGGAGGTGGTGCCACGGTGCGTGCGCATCAGGTGCACTGGCGTTGCGCCGCTGTTCAGCTGCAGCGCGCGCAGCATGTTCTCGAGCAGCCGCCCGGCATCGCCCGCGAACGGCTCGCCGTGACGGCCATCGGGTTCGGGCAGCATGTCGGCCACGATCAGCCATCCGCCTTGTGCCGCGCTGCCGCCGTAGAGGCGCTGCGGCGGTTCGATTTGCACCGCTTCGCCGACGACAGCGGCAGCCGGCCGGGCGGGCGCCGAAGGTGAGGGCGCCGGGCGTGCGGCCGGGGCGGGCGCTGCCACGGGCGACCGGGTTCCCACAGGGCGCGTCGGCTCTTCGTGTTGCGCGGTGCGACGCGTGTCCATGCGCGACGTGGCCACAGCGGATTCCGACGCACTCACGGCCGGATCGTCGCCAACCGACGCAACCGGTTCCGCTACGGCCCGAGGCGGAAACCAGACCTTCACGCCCATCTCTTCGAGCATCGCGCGCTGCCGTGGGTCCAACGCGAGGGCGCTCATTTCAGCGCTCCATGACACTGGAGCGTTTCCGCGAGACATGGCCGCGACGAGCACTGCACAGTCGAGAGGGAGGCGCCGCAGGCGCTTCGGAGGTGTCTCATCCCAGCTGGCCCCATGCAGTGGGCGATTCATTGAGCAGCAGGCTCATGACGATCGCGTCCTCGCGCTGGTTGTCCAGCGCCGGGTAGTAGCCCTTGCGTACGCCCACGCGCCGGAAACCGGCACGCTCGTAGATGGCGAGCGCGCGCGCATTGGCCGCACGCACTTCCAGCCAGAGCCATTGCGCCCCCTGCCCGCGCGACCATCCGGCCAACGCCTCCAGCAGCATCGGCGCCCAGCCCTGGCGCTGGTATGCGGGTGCCACGGTGAGGTTGAGCAAGTGCACCTCGTCCACGCCCTTCATGGCGACGAAATAGCCGATGAGCTGGTCGCCGCCCATCAGCAACTGGCAGTGATAGCCGGCGTGCAGCGAATCTATGAAGTTGGCGCGCGTCCAGGGGTGCGTGTAGGCAGACTCCTCGACGGCACAGAGCCGCTCGAGCCGATCGATGGTGAGCGGTTCGAGGCGGGCTTCCAGCGGTGGTTGCGGTACTGCGCTCATCGGTTTCAAGTGTTCGGCGCCGCGAACGCTTCGCTGCGAATGCGCATGCGTTCCTCCGTCGTCTGCGCCACTTTATCGCGGACATAGAGCGGCCATGCATCGGCCGGCGAAACGGTACGGCCCGCGGCAATCATCGCAGGGGCGAGGCGCAACAAGGCGGGCGCGGTTGGCAGCACCTCGTGGCGCCCTGCGGCGCCAGGCAAGCGACCGCCGTAGGCCTGGAAGGCATTGCCTGCCAGTGCCCACCCCTCGGGCACGCGCACGTCTTCCGGCGCGAGCACCCGTGCTTCGCTGCCAGCGGACGCATTCGCATCGAAGTCGTATTCGGCCGCATAGACCTGGTCCATGCGCGCATCGAGCAGCGCCACCACGCGCCTTGCGCCGAAACGTTCGCGCGCTTCCTCCGCGACGGCGTGCAGCGTATCGATCGGCAGCAGGCGCACGCCGGCGCCAAAGCCCAGGCCCTGCGCCACCGAGCAAGCCGTGCGCAGCCCGGTGAAGGAGCCTGGCCCGCGGCCGAACGCAATGGCGTCGAGTTCCTGCAGCGTCAGCCGGGCCTCGGCCAGCAGCTGCAGGATCAGCGGAATCAGCGTCGTGGACGATTGCGCGCCGCCCGCGGCGGTGTGGGCCTGCAGCAAGTCGCCGTTTTGCACGGCTACCGAGAGCAGTTCGGTGCTGGTGTCGAAGGCGAGCAGCTTATGCATCGGCCTGCCCCGCCACGCGTGCCAACGGCGTCGCCGCTTTCGGCGCGTTCGGCTGCACGCGCTGCACGCGCTGCACGCCGAACAGGATGCCGCCGGTCACCAGGAGCAGCCCGGCCAGCAGGCTCCAGTGCAGCGGCTCGGCCAGGAACACCACGGCCCCGAACGCCGACAGCCCGGGCACCAGCGCGGTGATCATGGTGGACCGCACCGGCCCGAAGTACTGGATCATTCGCGTGAAGGTGATGCCCGAGATCACCACCGACCCGAGTCCCTGGAACAGCATCTGGAACGCGATCTCGCCGCGCGGCGCAGTGCCCAGATGGCTCGTGATCCACCCGGCGGCCGCGAGCAGCCCATACGCCGGCACGAAGGTCATCGTGGCGAACACGGTGATCGCGATGGTGGCGCGCACCGCGTCGAGCCCGTTGCGGCGCACGACGATGCTGTAGCAGGCCCAGCAGAACGCGGCGCTCATGAAGAGCAAATCGCCCTTCCAGATCTCGCCGCCCTCGAAAGCATGCAACAAGCTGCTGCCGCCCACCAGCAGATCGCCGACAACGATCAGCGCCAGCCCGGCCGCGCGCATCTTGGTGATCCGGTCGCGCAGCACCAGCGCGGCGAGCAAGGTGGTCCAGAGCGGAAGGCTGCCCGGCATCAGCACCGATGCATGCGCGGCAGGCGCATAGAAAAAACCGCAGTACGCCACCAGCGCATAGCCCAGCCCGCCGAACACGCCCCCCAGCGCCGTCACCCGCAAGCCGAGCGGCGACAGGCCGAACATCGAGCTGACGACCGGCCCGCCGCCTGCCTCGCGTTTCGCCTTGCGGACCAGCCAGGCGCCCCACGGCATCAGCACCAGGCTGGCGCCGCACATGCGCGCGACGGCAATGTCGAACGGCAGCAGCGAGCGGGTGGCCGAGGCGCGGGCGATCACGATGAACGCGGTCCACACCAGCACGGTGATCACGGCCGCGCCGAAGCCGACGGCGCGCGGAGAGAGACGGGGGGCAACGGGCATCCGGGGATTATCGAGGCCCGCCCCCAAACCGCTGCTCGCCGGGGCCAAAGGACCGGTCGGACCAACGCACCTGCACGTTTGCAGGGCCGGACAGGAAGTCACGCGAGGCAGGCGCGTCGGCAGCAACTGGCCGTCGCGAGCGCCGAGGCCGTTGCAGGCGCAGTTCGACCCGGATAATCCATCGATGCGATTCGCCCCTCTTGTTTGCCTGGCCGCGGCGGCACTGTTCAGCATCGGCGCTGCCGCCCAGCAAATCCTGCCCCCTGACGTCGACGCGGCGCTGATCCGCGCCAAGGTGCCGCGCGATGCAGTGACGATGCTGGTGATCGATGCCGAGGGCGGCAAGCCGCCCCGGCTCGCCTGGCGCTCCCAGGTGCCGGTGAACCCGGCGTCGATCATGAAGCTGGTCACCACCTATGCCGGACTCGACCTGCTCGGCCCTGCGTACGCCTGGACCACGCCGGTGTACATCGACGGCCCCGTGAGCAACGGCGTGCTCAACGGCAATCTCTACATCAAGGGCCAGGGCGACCCGAAGATGGTGGTCGAGCGGCTCTGGCTGCTGATGCGCCGCGTGCAAGGGCTTGGCATCCGCACCGTGACGGGCGACATCGTCATCGACCGCAGCGCCTTCGAGAACCAGTCCGAGCCCGACCCCTCCGCCTTCGACGGCGAACCGCTGCGGCCATACAACGCATCGCCCGACGCGTTGCTGATCAACTTCAAGTCGGTGGTGATGACTTTTGTGCCCGACCGCCAGGCGCAGACTGCGCAGGTCAGCTTCGAGCCTTCGCTGGCCGGCGTGGCGATGCAGCCTTCGGTGCCGCTCGCAGGCGGCGAATGTGGCGACTACCGCGGCAACCTGCGCGCCGATTTCAGCGACCCGGCGCGCATCCGCTTCAACGGCAGCTATGCGGCGGCCTGCGGCGAGAAGACCTGGGCGGTGGCGTACGCCGATCCACGCAGCTACGGGGTGCGCGCCGTTGGCGGCATGTGGAGCGACATGGGCAACCAGCTCAAGGGCCAGGTGCGGGAAGGCCGCGTGCCGGCCGGGCTCAAGCCGGCGTTCGAGGCCAGTTCGCCGCCGCTCGCCGAAGTGATCCGCGACATCAACAAGTACAGCAACAACGTCATGGCGCAGCAGTTGTTCCTGACGTTGGGGCTGCAGCAGAAGAGCCGCGGCACGCTCGACGCCGCGCGCACCGCACTGCGCCAGTGGTGGAACGACCGCATCGGCACCGGCGAAGGCCAGCCGGTGTTCGACAACGGCTCCGGCCTGTCGCGCGACGAGCGCATCACCGCCGCCGAGCTGGCGAAGATGCTGGTTCACGCCTGGCGCTCACCGGTGATGCCCGAGCTGATGTCGTCGCTGCCCGCCACGGGCGTGGATGGCACGCTGCGAAAGCGCGCGCTGCGCTCCGGCGTCGCCGCGCACCTCAAGACCGGGTCGCTGCGCGACGTGGCCGGCGTGGCGGGTTTCGTCGATGGCGAAAGCGGCCGGCGCTACGTGCTGGTGGCCATTGCCAACCATGCAAACGCAGCCGCCGCGCGTCCCGCCTTCGATGCCCTTGTGGACTGGGCTACGCAGGATTGACTCGGGGGCTCCTCGCTGCTCTCGGCGAAGGAAGGCCGTTCACCCCTCATCGTCAGCTACGCCGGCCGACGCCGGCCGCGCGGAGGGCTGCGACTCAACCTGTGCTGGTTCGGGGCGAGGCCGCCTCTCCTGCATTTGGCAGTAGACAGCCCGAGAAGGAATTGGGTAAATTCGTTGGCCGCTGTCGACCTCCGGTCCGGCCAAAACAATTTCAGGGAGAACCCATGTCACCATCCACGCGGATCGGCGCGAGCACGCACACGCTCCAGATCCACAGCGAAGCCACTCCAGTCGTCCTTGGCCGTCCGGCCTTGGAGCCGGTCCGCCTCTCAGACCAAGGGGGCCTGAACGGCCTCTTCGAATACGGCCCCCTGCCCAAGACCCCCCACGCATTGAACCTCGGCGCGAGTGGCGCAGCCGACTTCAACCTGGACGACTTCATCGGCCGGGAGATCAACTGCGCCATCCAGCGCGACGGCATGGGCGACCTCCTCCACTCTCTGTAAGGAGCGCCCTCATGATCATCAGCCCGCCCTTCCTGCCCGAGCGCACCGCAGCCCAGACCGATGCGGATTGGATCGCGAAAGCCATGGAGCAGCCCTCCTCCAGGG
>NZ_JBBKZV010000036.1:0-51671 GCF_037889915.1 Variovorax humicola
CGAGCTCACCTAGCGTGTGCGCCGCATTGCGATAGGCGCGCACGCGAAAGCTGTTGGCGCCTTGCACTTCGAGCAGATCGGCGATCTCTGTGAAGATGCGCGCGACCTCTGCATTGACGATGGGCATGTGTCAAGGCAAAAGTGCCGGCGCACTCAATGTGGCGCCGGGACGCTAGCGCGCTGGCGGGAAGAGTCGGTCATCGCGTTCTCCTGCATGGCGGTGGATCGACTGTAGGAACCATGCGCGATGCCGGTCTTGTTCTGGCGCAACGGAACCACGTCCGCACATCGCTGTCAGGCTCAGTCGGCGCCCATGAGCACCCTGACATGGGCCGCGACGCTGCGGGCGAGAGGGTCCAGCGCATAGCCGCCCTCCAGGCACGAGACGACCCGGCCGCGGCAGTGCCGGTTCGCGACGTCCATGATCTGTCGCGTCACCCATGCGTAGTCGGCTTCGACCAACCCCAGGTTGCCCATGTCGTCGTCGCGATGTCCGTCGAAGCCCGCGGAGATATAGATCAATTGCGGCGCGAAGGCACCGAGCGCCGGCAGCCATTGCCGCGTCACGGCGTCGCGGAAGGCCGCGCCGCCCGATCGGGAAGGCAGCCCCACGTTCACCATGCCCGGGCCGCTGTCGTCTTCGCCGGTGAAAGGGTAGATGCCCTTCTCGAAGATGGAGCACATCAGCACGCGCGCATCGTTGCGGAAGATGTCCACGCTGCCGTTGCCGTGGTGCACATCGAAGTCGACCAGCGCGACACGTTCCAGGCCATGCACCTCCAGCGCGTGCCGGATGCCGACCGCCACATTGTTGAAGAAGCAGAAGCCCATGGCTGCATTGCGTTCCGCATGGTGCCCGGGCGGTCGCACGCAGCAGAAGGCCGAAGGCGCGTCGCCCGACAGGACCATGTCCGTGGCCAGCACCAGGGCGCCCGCTGCGCGAAGCGCCGCATCGATGGTGTGCGGATTCATGCAGGTGTCAGGGTCGACGCTGCGCAGGCCTTCCTTCGGCGACGCCGCGATCAGCGCCCGGACATGGGCCATCGAATGCGCGCGACCCAATTGCTGCGGCGTGGCGCGCGGCGCATCGCATTGCTGCATGCAGTCGAGCAGCCCCAGCCCGAGCAGGCGGTCGCGGATGCCCGAGAGCCGTTGCGGGCATTCGGGGTGATGCGGACCCATGTCGTGCAGGGCGCAGTCGGGATGCGTGATGAATGCGGTGAGCAATCGGATGCCTCGGCGAGTTCTTTGTGACAGTTGCAAGTCTGGCGGCGTGCCAATGCAATGCCTTGATCCCCGTCAAAGCCGTGCGAAGTGGGCTGAAAGAACATCGGCGCATCTCATCCACCACCCGATGCCGTGACCTACAAGACCATCCTCGTGCACCTGGACCGCACTGGCGCCTGCCGCGTGCGCATGGACTTGGCGGCACAGTGGGCGCGGGCTCATGGCGGCCATCTGGTCGGCCTCATGTCGACCGGGCTCATCGACGGGATCATCCCGGCCGAAGAGATCATGTCCGGTGCGACGGACTTCATCGCGGAAAGCGCGCAATACCTTCGCCTGCGCGCGGAAGCGATCAGCCATGAGTTCCGGGAACGCGTGTCGGCGGGCGGGCCGATCTCGTACGAGGTCCGGCTGATCGATGCGACGACCGTCGACGCGGTCGTGCAACACGGGCGCACGAGCGATCTGGTCGTGCTCGGGCAGCGCGACGACGACGAGGTCAAGGACATCACTACGCGCGAACTGCCGCAACGGGTCGTCATGGAAGTGGGCCGGCCGGTGCTGCTGGTGCCGTACGCAGGCCATTTCGAAGGGGTCGCGAAGAACGTCGTCGTGGCGTGGGACGGATCGAGGGAAGCCGCCGTGGCTTTGCGGGCCGCCGTACCAGCCATGCAGCATGCTTCGAAGATCACGCTGCATTCCTGTCGCGGTGTCCACGAGAACCTCGTCGAGGAGCGACTGCCGATGCCGGACATCGTCCGGTACCTGGAGCGGCACGGCATCCAGGCCACGGCCGAGAGCGACGTCACCGAGATCGACGTCGGGGATGCACTGCTGTCGCGCATTTCCGACCTCGGCGCCGACCTGCTGGTGATGGGCGGCTATGGGCATTCGCGCTTCCGCGAACTGATGCTGGGCGGCACCACCCGGCACATCCTGGCGCAGATGACGGTGCCGGTGCTGATGACGCATTGATGCCATGCGCATCCTGATCATCCAGGGGCATCCGGACCGCTGCGCATCGCACTTCTGCCATGCGCTGGCGGATTCGTATGCCGAAGGTGCAAGCAGTGCCGGCCACGCGGTCGAATGGATCGACCTGGGAATGCTGGATTTCGCATTGCTGCGAAGCCAGGACGAATGGGCACATGGGTCGCTGCCACCAGCGCTGGCCAGCGCACAAGCGGCCATTGCGCGCGCGGACCACCTCGTGATCGTCTATCCGCTGTGGCTGGGCGGCATGCCCGCGGTGCTGAAGGGATTCCTGGAGCAGGTCATGCGCCCGGGGTTCGCCGTGCCGGCGGACAAGCCGAGCCTGCGGGCGAAGATGCTCGCAGGCCGCAGCGCGCGCGTGGTCGTCACCATGGGTATGCCGGCACTGGTCTACCGCTGGTACTTCCTCGCGCATGGGTTGCGATCGCTCAAGCGCAACATCCTCGGCCTCATCGGTATCGCACCGGTGCGCGATGCGGTCGTTGGTTCGGTCGAAAACCTCACCGGCAAGCAACGCATCGTCTGGCTGCGCAGGTTGCGGGCCTGGGGCCGCGCAGCGGTTTGACCGCTGCATCGCCACCGGCCCTTCCTCGATGGTCCGCTGACTACCGCTTCGCCTCGCGCGTCGTGCGTGCGGACAACCGTCCCATCAAGGCCCTCGACCTTGGCAGGTCCCGAAGCAACGGCGGCACCGACAGGCCCAGCAGCAGGGCCGCGACCGGCACCACGAAGACGAAACCCATGTGCTTGAAACCGAGCGCGCCGGTGATGCCGCCCAGCACGAACATCGCGACCAGGCCACCGCAAACGGCCATGCGTTCGCGGCTGCGCCGCACCTGCAGCAAGGTCGGCGCCTTGCCGCTTCGAGACCAGTAGAACAGCTTGCCCAGTTCCATGCCGAGGTCGGTGACGTTGCCCGTCATGTGCGTGGTGCGCACGCTGCCGCCGGAAGTCTTGGAGCCGACGGCGTTCTGCAGTCCCATGATGAAGGACAGCAGCAGCACGGTGAGCGGAACGGCGAAGGGCGTCGACCAAGTGAGCGTGATCGCCCCGGCCAACCCGAACGGAAACATGAGCCCGGCCTCCAGCAGCAAGGGCAGGGCATAGACGCTGTGCAGGCGATGCGCGCGGCTCCAGTTCACCAGCACCGCGCAAGTGCCGGCACCGGAGATGAATGCAAGGATGGCCCCCAAGGCGTTCAGCACCAGCGTCATGTGGCCCAGGACCAGGCTGTCCGCCACCTGCGAGGCGAATCCGGTCATGTGCGAGGTGTACATGCCAAGCACCAGGAAGCCGCCCGCGTTGACCGCCCCGGCATTGAAGGCGAGCAGCAATCCGAGGCCGACGTTCGTCGAGGGCGCGCGATGTCGGTTGGTGAGCAGGAAGAGGCGGCGCATCGGGCTCGGCCGAGGCCTCAGGCGCCGGCCGCCGCTGCGCCGCGCACCAGCAGTACCGGCACTGGCGCCAGGCGCAACACGGCTTCCGCGCCGCTGCCGAGGAGCATGCGTCCGACGCCTTTGCGGCCGTGGGTGCCGAGCACGATGACGTCAGCGGGCCATACGCTGGCCTGCGCCGCGACCAGTTCCGCCATCTTGCCGGAGAAGCCGTCGTGCAGTACCGACTCGGCCTCGACACCCGCGGACTGCGCCTTGTCCTTTCCGTCCTTCAGCACCTTGGCGCCGTATTCGCGCATCGCCTCGACCCATCGGCCCTGGTGGCTGTCGTACGCGTCCATGGCATGTGCCATCGACATGTCGCCAATCGAATGAAACAGGCGCAGGCGTCCTTTGGTCAGGCCAGCGAGCTTGATGGCCTCTTCGAGGCCGCGCAGCGAGGTTTCGCTTCCGTCGAGCGGAACGAGTATGTTCTGGTACATGGCAGCTCCGTTCTGGTGCAAGGTTGCTTTGAGCCAGTGTGGCGGTGCACCCGGCCAGGCGCCTTGATGTGGCGCAAGCCGTTTCCTTTCCTTGCGCGATGTCAACGCGCCGGGGCAGGCGGTCGGCCATGCTGGGCGGATCGAGGAAGGCGTTTCGCATGAACCCCACTGAATGCACGCCGGTCGAATCCCGGCTGGCTCCGACCGGACTCACCGATGCGCAGGCGGCCAAGCGCTTGCGAAGCGCCGGTCCCAATGTCCTGCCGACCGCGGGCCGCAAGGGCCTGGCGCGCATCGCCTGGGAGGCGCTCACCCAGCCGATGTTCCTCCTGCTGCTGACCACCGCCGGCGTCTACGCGGTACTGGGTGCGCTGGGCGATGCGGCGATGTTGCTGGTGTCGGTGCTGCTGGTGGGCGGCTTGTCGATCTACCAGCAGCAGCGCACGGAACGCGCGATTGATGCGCTCAAGGACCTGTCGAGCCCGCGTTGCGCGGTGGTGCGCGAAGGCCGCACGCTGCGCATCGCCAGCCGGGACCTCGTGCCCGGAGACCGGCTCATCGTCAACGAGGGAGACCGGCTGGCCGCCGATGCGCAGGTGCTGGAATCCAACGCCATCCAGGTGGACGAATCGCTGCTCACCGGCGAATCGGTGCCGGTCGCGAAGTCGCCAGGGGGAGGCGATGCCAATGCGCTGCTGCATGCGGGCAGCCTGGTGGTGCAGGGCGACGGCGTCGCACTCGTGACGTCCACCGGCGCCTCCACGGCGTTGGGGCGCATCGGCGGCTCGCTGGCGCAGATCAAGGCGCGCCCCGGCCGCTTGCAGCAGGAACTCAAGCGCCTGGTGCAGAGCGTAGCCCTGCTGGCGATGTTCACCTGCATCTTTGCTGCCAGCCTGTTCGCCTGGCGCGAAGGCTCGTGGACCGCGGGGCTGCTGGTCGGCCTCACCCTGGCGATGTCACTGATTCCGGAGGAGTTCGCCGTGGTCTGGACCGTGATGCTTGCGCTCGGCGCGTGGCGGCTCGCAGGCTCGCAAGTGCTGACGCGGCAGCCGCAGGCCATCGAGGCGCTGGGCACCACCACGGTGCTGTGCGTGGACAAGACCGGCACGCTCACGCGCAATCAGATGGCGCTCGCGGCCTTGCACGACGGCACGGCGTCGCTGCGCCTGCGCACGGACGCAGACGCGCCGCCGCAATTCCATCGCCTGCTCGCGGGCGCCATGCAGGCCAGCGTACGCGACGGCGTGGAGCCGATGGACCGCGCGATATTCCGCTCCGCGGACCAGGCGGGGGTCCCCCCGGTCGCCGGATGGGAGGCGGGTGCGCGCCGGGGCGTGCGCGAGGGAGCGCCCTACGTGGTGCAGTGGTGGCGCGAATCCGGCGGATCTCAACGCCAGCGCGTTGCCGTGAAGGGCGCGGCGGAGGCATTGCTGGCGCGTTGCGATGCCGACGCGGATGTCCTGAAGGAATTGCATGCGCAGGCAGAGCGATGGAGTGCCTCGGGTTTGCGGGTCCTCGCCGTGGCCGAAGGATTCACCGATGCCAGGTGTGACGATGCGGCGCTCCCCGACGGCCTGCGCCTGGCGCCGCTGGGGCTGCTGGGCTTCATGGACCCGCTGCGCGACGAAGTGCCTCGGGCCGTCGAGGAATGCCGGCAGGCCGGCGTGCGCGTAATCATGATCACCGGCGATGCGCCGCGCACCGCGGATGCGATCGCACGGCTCGCGGGCCTGGTTGGCGGCGACGATCCGCCCGCCGTGACAGGGGCCGAACTGGCCCGCATGCGCGATGCGGAACTGCGCGAATGCCTGCGCCGCGTCCGCGTGTTCGCACGGATGGACCCGGCGCAGAAGCTGCGCATCGTGCATGCGTTGCAGGACGCCGGCGAGGTCGTCGCGATGACCGGCGACGGCGTCAATGACGCACCGGCGTTGCGGGCGGCCGATATCGGTGTGGCCATGGGGCAGCGCGGCACCGACGTCGCACGCGAGGCGGCCGCGCTGGTGCTGCTGGACGACAACTTCGCATCGCTGGTCGAGGCGGTGCAGGCGGGGCGGCGCATCTTCGTCAACCTGCGCAAGGCCCTGGGCTACCTGTTCGCGGTGCATGTCCCGATCGTCGGCGTGGCCTTGGTGCCGGTGGTGATGGGCGGGCCGGCGCTGCTGTTGCCCTTGCACGTGGTGCTGCTCGAACTGCTCATCGATCCGGCATGCTCGCTGGTGTTCGAGGCCGAGCCCGAGCCGGCGGACATCATGCGCGTGCCGCCGCGGGCGAGCGACGCGCGGCTCTTCGCGCCGGCGGCGGCCTTGCGCGCATTCGCGCTCGGCGGCGCCGCCTTCGCCGGCGTCGCACTGGTGCAATGGGTGTTGCATCGCCGGGGCGCATCTGCGGAGGACTTGCGGCTGGGGAGCCTGTCGTCGATCGTCCTGGGCAACCTGCTGATGCTGGCGTGGTTCCGCGGCTGGCAGCGCGTTGGCGTGCGGGAGAACGTTGCCTTCCACGCCCTCTTGGTGGGCGTGTGCGCGGTCGCGCTGCTGCTGCTTGGCGTGCCGGGCGTCGGCCCGCTCTTCGGGCTGCCTACCTTGCATGCCGGCTGGTTGGCCGGCATGGCCTTGCCGGGCATCTGGGCGGGATGGCACATCTTGCGGCGCAAGCGGCCGGTCGCCGTTGCCGCACATTGATGCAGCGCAAGATGTCCAACACGGTTTCGGCCGACGATGAGATCGCCTGTTTCGCAGGCAGGAGTCACGCATGAAACGGTCGAACACGGCAGCGCATCGATTGCTCGTTGCGGGCATGGCCGCCAGCCTGGCGTTGTGCATCGGTGACGCTGCCGCGCAGGCGCGCGGTGCAATGCTCTATTTCAACCACTGCATGCAGTGCCACGGCGCCGAGGTGCACTGGCGCGACCATCGCCTGGCGACCGACTGGCGGTCGCTGAAGGCCCAGGTGCGGCGCTGGCAGTCGGTCTCGTCCCTGAACTGGAGCGAGGAAGACGTCGACTACGTCACCCGCTACCTGAACACGCGCTACTACGACTTCTCGCCACCGAGCGCGGCGGGGCCGGTGGTGCCGGTCGAGGTCGCGCCTCGCCGCGCGAAGGTGCCGGCACATTGACATGGGCGACCTCTACGAGGCGCGCGTGCTTGGGCGTGGGCGGCACTGGACGGATCGCCTCTTTTCCTTCACCGCCAGCGCGACCCGGCCTTTCGCTTCCAGAGCGGCCAGTTCACATGATCGGCCTGATGGTCGACGGCCGGCCGCTGCTGCGCGCCTTCAGCATGGCCAGCGCGCACTACGAGACTACGCTCGAGTTCCTCAGCATCAAGGTGCAGGACGGGCCGTTGACCTCGCGCCTCCAGCACATCCGTGCGGGCGACACGGTGCTGGTGGGACTCTGCTGTTTCAGAACCTGCTGCCCGGACGCACGCTCTACTTGCTGTGTGGCCGCGCTTATGAAGACGCGATGATCCCCGCATCCCTTGATCCACGTCAAGCGACTGCAAATAAGGCGCACCTAGCATGACCCCGTTGCCATCTCATCCACCAACCCCGCAAGAAAGCCCCACATGAACGATATGACGACACCGAGCACGACCGAACTGCAAAAGTCCCCGTGCGCTTCCTCTCCCTCCGCCGAATGGCTGCAGGAAATGCTGCACAAGGTGCGGGCGCAACTCGACGACCTGCAGGCCAGTGCTCGCGACCAGGCCCGCACTACGGCGCGCAACACCGACCACCTGCTGCACAGCCATCCGTATCGCGCGGTGGGCATGGCCGCTGCCGCGGGCCTGCTCGTCGGCTTCCTGGCCTCGAGGCGCTGAAGCGCTTCGCACGCGCCGCCTGGCGTATCGCCATCTCACCGTTCTGCAGCTTGCGCCATGAATGGTTCCCCAACCTTGCCCAGCGACTTCGGCAATGCACTGCCGTCGGCGATCCGCATCTTTACAAGGCTTCGATGTTCCTACCGCGGTTCGCCTGTGGGATAACTCGGTACATGCGTTCGACGCCCTGGGCGCCGGCGTTCACGCTGGTGCTGCGCAACCCGGCACTGCTCAGACGGCTCGTGATGGAACGCAGCCCCTTGCTGCTCGCGGACGCGTACTTCCGCGGCGCCATCGATATCGAGGGGCGACCTCTACAGTGCACTGCGCCTGAAGGATCACTTTGCCTCGATGGTCCTGTCGTGGCGCGACAACGTGGTTGGCTCCAGTGGTAAGTGCGATTCGGCCCCGGTCGCTTCTTGAAGGTGAAAGGCCACAAGCCGAAGCTGCATTCTGGGAAGGACCACGTCGGCGTGCCTTGCGCTGCGTCAAGGAAGAGCCGGCTTGACGATGCGTGCCCCGCCATGCCGATCGGACTCGCGGCCTTGACCTCGATCAAGCCCGCCGGCGCGTCACGGGGCTATGGTGAGACGATGAACTCATCTCCTTCGTTCGAGACTCTCACCCAGGGCGTGTCCGTGCACCTGGCCTGGCTTCGCAAGGACACGCCTGCCGTCATGAAGGGCTTTGCAGAACTGTCGCGCGCCTCGATGCAGTCCGGCGCGCTCTCCGAGAAGCACAAGGAGCTTATCGCCCTGGCGCTGGGGGTTTCCGCGCATTGCGACGCATGCATCGGCTTTCACGCCAAGGCGCTCGTGCGGCTGGGCGCGACCCGGTCGGAGGTCGAGGAAGCGCTCGGCGTCGCCGTCTACATGGGCGGTGGGCCCTCGCTGATGTATGCCGCCAATGCGGTCGGCGCCTTCGTCGAGTTCTCTCAGGCCGGCGCCGGGGGCTGATGGCGAAGGAGCGGCGTGGCGCCCGGGTCGCTGAGCGCCTGGAGTCTTGCGAAGCCCGCGTCCAGCGCCTGGTCGTACTCCTTGAAATGCTCCAGCGACAGGAAACGCACTCCGCAGCAAAGCTGTTGCCGCGTCGCCGCAGTACGCTCCAGCAGTAACGCCCCGATCCAAGCTCTTGGGCGGTCACGCGCAACTCGCTGCGCGGAATCATCAGGCAAGTTCTTCGGGCGCGGTGCATCGAATCCATGTCGACGCGACTGGGGTCTCGCGGAGTCATGAACACGCCTTTTTCTCGGGTGCAAAACTTCATTGGAAGCTTTGGTTCAACGCGTGCGTCGCGCAGTCGATTTCAGAAGTGCAACGGCGCAACGACATGGCTGCCGATCTTCACCAGGCCGGCAATGACAATGGCCGAGAAAGCGAGCGAGCCGACGCCAGCCGTCATGCCCAGCGCCATCAGCAGGCCGTCCGCTCGCAAACCGCCCAGTGCCATCAGAACGAGCGCCACGCCGATCGGCACGTTGACCAGCGGTAGCGGCAGGATGAGCACCATCGAAAGTACGATGCCCAGGCCCCCCGCGAACCGGACGGCCCTGGCGCCGGCGAACGCACCCAGCCGGGGAGACGACAGCCCGTCGGCCAACGAGAACAACGCCCTCAGGCGCTCGACGATCACGGCGAAATCGGTACGACGCACCGATTGCCTTGCAATCCACCAGGGGACACGTGGCGTCATGTCGCGCGCGAGTTGCACCGTCAGGAAGAGCAGCGGCAAGCCGAGGATCGTGGAAGTCCCGGGCAATGCCGGCACGGCATTGGGCAATGCGAACAGCAAGGTCAGCATCAGCGTTCCGCCGTTCCCCATGGCGGCCATGATGTCGCCGACGGAGACCCTGCGCCGGGTCTGGTCGGCGGCGAGCCGCGCGATACGGTCGATGTCGATACCGTGCCTGTCGGCTTCACGGGGAATGTCCAAGACGGCTCCTTTGCTGCATGCATGCGGGCCGGCATCCAATCCGCAACCGCCCCGCGTGCACCAGCGAACCGTATGGCACGTCGCACCCTTTGGCACGTCTTCCTGGCGCGAGGGGTGCCGCAGCGTCAGGAGCGGGTTCCACCAAATCGTGCCGGTGCCTGCTCCGACCCCGCCGGCATACTGAGAACGGCGCCATCGAGACACTGGACCCAATCCTCATGCGCATACAGGAAATCGTCGATCTCCTGCAAGACATCCAGCAGGAGACTGTCGCCGCGGATGTTGCTCACGAGCCTGCCGCATTGATTGTCCTGGCGCAGATTCACGCTCAGGCAGGTCGAGTCCGCCCTCGCATGGATGCGGACTTCATGGCGGCCAAGATCGAAGGGCTCGAGGATTGCACGCAAGGACTTCAGGCAACGCTCGGCACCCAGTCGGCGTGCTTGTTCCAGCGACGAATCCATCTCCGCGGCAATGCCCGACAGGGCGGCGAGACATTGGGCGCGTCCATACGGAATGTGGGAATGGACATGGTTCGAAGCGGCCAGCGAATTCATGATTGGACCTCCTTCTTGACGTTGCACGTGCTGTGTCGTGGAAATTCTTGCAGCCGGCGAGCGCCACACCTTGCGCGGGATCAAACTCTGGCGACAGCGTTGGCGATTGCGCTGCATCAAGGTGCCGGCCGAGTGGCCGCGCGATGCTGTGCTCCTGTCGTCGGCGGCTTTCCGGTTGCGGCGATTTCAAAGAGGAGCCGTCGCATGTTCATTCGACCCCTGGCAGCCTGTGTTCTCGCCGCCTCGTTACTGTCCGGTGTTTCGGCAGGGGCCCAGTCGCGCGGCGAACTGCTGTACGAGACTCATTGCATCGCGTGCCATACGACGCAGGTGCACTGGCGCGAGCGCAGGCTCGCCACGGACTGGAACAGCCTGCAAGCGCAAGTCGTTCGCTGGCAGGCCGCGGCATCGCTCGAATGGAGCGACGAGGACATCGTGGCGGTGACACGGCACCTCAATGAAAGGTTCTATGGTTTCAGGTCGCCGTCCGGCCCGCCCGTGGTCCTGTTGCCGACGGCAAGCCGGCGTCCCGGGTCCCCGCCATGAATGACTGGGGGAAGCGCCACCTGGGGTCCATCCTGCTCGCGATCGGGCTGCTCGGGCTCGCGTGGCAGTACTGGGAACAGAGCCGCAGGATCGAGATGGTCCCTTACAGCGCCTTCGAGGAGCATTTGCGGGAGGGCAGGATCGCGGAGGTCACGGTCGACGACTCGGTCATCACCGGGCGCCTCAAGACACCCGACAGCGAGGGCAGGCAGACCGTCTTCGCGACAATGATGGAGCCGCAGGTCGCCGAGCGACTTGCTGGCTTCGGCGTTCCCTACCAGCGGGTGCGCAGTTCCGGCTGGCTGCAAGCCTTGCTGTCTTGGATCGTGCCCGGCCTGATGTTCTTCGGCCTGTGGACATTCATCGCGCGACGTGCCGGCGGCGGCATGGGCGGCGGGCTCCTGGGCATCGGCAGGAGCAAGGCGAAGATCTACATGGAGAAGAGCACCGGCGTGCGCTTCGACGACGTCGCAGGCGTCGACGAAGCGAAGGCGGAGCTCCGGGAAATCATCGACTTCCTCAAGAACCCGAAGGACCACGGGCGGCTGGGCGCACGCATTCCCAAAGGCGTGCTCCTGATGGGGCCCACAGGCACCGGCAAGACGCTGCTGGCGCGTGCCGTGGCCGGCGAGGCGAGCGTGGCCTTCTTCTCGATCAGTGGCTCGGAGTTCATCGAGATGTTCGTCGGCGTGGGGGCGGCGCGGGTGCGCGACCTGTTCGAGCAGGCCCGCGCCAACGCGCCCGCCATCATCTTCATCGACGAACTCGATGCGCTTGGCCGGGCTCGCACCGCCTTCCCGATGGCCGGGGGACAGGACGAGCGCGAGCAGACGCTCAACCAGCTGCTGGTGGAACTCGACGGCTTCGATCCCAGCGTGGGCGTCATCCTGCTCGCCGCGACCAACCGCCCGGAAACCCTGGACCCGGCGCTGCTGCGCGCCGGGCGCTTCGACCGCCAGGTGCTCGTCGACCGGCCGGACCGCATCGGCCGCTGCGCCATCCTGAAGGTGCATGCCAGGAAGATCCGCCTTGACGCCGGCACCGATCTCGACCAGGTTGCCGCGATCACCGTCGGCTTTGCCGGCGCCGACCTGGCGAACCTGGTGAACGAGGCCGCGCTGATCGCCACGCGGCGCAATGCGGACGGTGTGACCCTGTCCGATTTCACGCAGGCCATCGAGCGCATCGTGGCGGGTATCGAGAAGAAGAACCGCATCCTTGGTCCGCAGGAGCGCGAACTGGTGGCCACGCATGAACTCGGCCATGCGCTGACCGCGCTATCGCTGCCTGGCGCCGACAAGGTGCACAAGGTGTCGATCGTTCCGCACGGCATCGGCGCGCTGGGCTACACGCTGCAACGGCCTTCGGAAGACCGGCACCTGCTGCGGCGGGGGGAGCTGCTCGACAAGCTGGCGGTGCTTCTGGGTGGCCGCGCGGCCGAGATCCTCGTGTTCGGCGAGCCGTCCACGGGCGCTGCCGACGATCTGGTCAAGGCAACGAACCTGGCCCGCGACATGGTGCTGCGCTACGGAATGGACCTCGGCCTCGGCCCCGTCGTCTATGCGGGGCAGCACTCCCCGTTTCTGGAATCGCCGGCCGATGCGGCAGCCACTGTCACCTCCGGCACGCTCGGCGAAAAGACCGCGCAGCGCATCGACGACGCCGTGCAGGGGTTGATCGAGCAGGAGTCGAAACGCGCGACCCGGTTGCTGGGCGACCGGCGCGAGATCCTGGACCGGTGCGTGCGCGCCCTGGTCAGCAAGGAAACGCTGGAGGAGGCCGAGTTGCTGGCGCTCGTCGGCAGACCGGATGCGCCGCGCAATGCAGTCGCGGGCGATCGTCCGCGGGCGGATCTGGCGCTGGCGCAGTGAGTCGCGGTCGTGGGCGGCGAGTGCCGCGAACTCCCCACGGCGAGGCAACCCTCACTTTCTGCTTGGAGAGGACAGGCGCAAGGCGGGTCCTCAAGGCTCGCTTTCCGCAGGCCAATAAAGCGTCGCGTGCGCCGCGCCCGCGCCAACGCGAACGATGGTCGAGCGCGTGAGCCCGGCATAGTCCGCAGTGATGCGATAGACGCCGGGGCGCAGCGCGATGTACAGCAACGGACCGCAGTCGAGGAACGGCCCGAACGAAGCGCCATTGCGATCCACGGATTCGACCTTGACGGAAACGCCTGCGACAAACGCCCCGGTCCGCGCTTGCGCGAAGGTCAACCGCAGGTTGTAGAGGTCCCGCGTCACCTGCATCTCCTGCTGGCCCTCGGCGCTGATGCCGCCGCTCGCATAGCTGCCGGGCGCCAACACTGGCGTGACGGCAGCGCCGGATGCGCTTCTGAGAACGCTCATCGCCATGACAGCGAAGAGCAACACGGGCTTGCGGGGGTTCATGGCGATCCTCTTGGAGTGATTGGGTATCCGGTCGATGCGGCCAGGGCAAAGAGGCGCGCCATTGCATCGGGTCAAGCGTGCCGCAGTGCCCATTGCTTCGCCCTGGCGATCCCGATACGGATGGCCTTGCCATCGTCCAAACCTTCGGCGAGCAATGCATTGGCGATCTCGATGGCCTTCAGCCGCACCGCGAGCGGCAACCTGCGCATCGACACGGGGTAGCGATCGGGTGTCCAGGGCATGGGATGCTGCGCAGGGTTGACGGCTGCGGGATGCGATGGGTCAGTACGAATCAGGCTCGAGGCCGATCCGCTCGTGCGGCGTCGTCTTCTTCGGTGCGTTCGCGATCATGCAGTCGGTGGTCAGCACCAGGCTGGCGATCGAGGCGGCGTTCTGCAACGCCAGGCGCGTGACCTTGCCGGGGTCGATGACCCCCATCTCCAGCAGGTCGCCGTACTGGCGTGTCGCAGCGTTGTAGCCATAGCTGCGCTGTGTCGATGCGTCCACCCGTTCCAACACGATCGAAGGTTCGTCGGCCGCGTTGCTGACGATGCGTCGCAGTGGCTCCTCGAGCGCGCGTTGCACGATCTTGATGCCCGAGGCGTGGTCCAGGCCGAGCGTCGGCAGGTCCGCAAGCTTGCGTCGCGCCCGCAGCAGCGCCACGCCGCCGCCGGGAACGATGCCTTCCTCGACCGCGGCGCGCGTCGCATGAAGGGCGTCCTCGACGCGCAGCTTGCGTTCCTTCAGTTCGGTTTCGGTGGCCGCGCCGACCTTGATCAGCGCCACGCCGCCCGACAGCTTGGCGATGCGTTCGTCCAGTTGCTTGCGCTCGTAGTCGCCGGACAGCGAGTCACGCTCCTTGCGAATCGCCGCGATGCGATCGCGAATGGCAGTTGCATCGCCCGCGCCGCCGATGATGGTCGTGCTTTCCTTGTCGACGACCACGCGCCGCGCGCGGCCGACATTGTCGGGCGTGGCCTTGGCGAGGGTCAGGCCAAGCTCGCTCGCGATGACCTGTCCGCCAGTCAGGACGGCCAGGTCCTGGAGCATCGCCTTGCGGCGGTCCCCGAAACCGGGCGCCTTCACGGCGCAGGTCTTGACGACGCCGCGAACACTGTTGATGACCAGGGTCGCCAGCGCCTCGGCGTCGACGTCCTCGGCAATCACCAGCAGCGGTGCGCCGGACTTCGCCGCGGCCTCGAGCAACGGCAGGAGGTCGTTGATCGCCGAGAGCCGCTGGTCGCACAGGACGATCAACGCGTTTTCCAGGACAGCCGCCTGCTTCTCGGCGTTGTTGATGAAGTAGGGCGATAGGTAGCCGCGATCGAACGCCAGCCCCTCGACGATTTCCAGCTCGCTGACGAGCCCGGACCCATCCTCGATCGACACCGCGCCCTCGCGTCCCACCTTGTCCATCGCATGCGCGATGAGGTCGCCGATCGACCTGTCGTTGTTGGCCGAGATGGCCGCCACATGGGCGATTTCCTGCGAGGTCGTGCAGGGCTGCGAGATGGCCTTGAGCTCGGCCACGACGGTCTCGACGGCGAGATCGATGCCGCGCTTGAGGTCCATCGGATTCATGCCGGCGGCAAGGTACTTCAAGCCCTCCTGGATCATCGCGTGGGCCAGCACGGTGGCTGTCGTGGTGCCATCGCCCGCCATCTCGCTCGTGCGGGCTGCGACCTCGCGCAGCAACTGCGCGCCCATGTTCTCGAAGCGGTCCTCCAACTCGATGGACTTGGCGACGACGACGCCGGAATTGACGATCTGGGGCGCGCCGAACTCGCTGTCGAGGATCACGGTGCGGCCCCTGGGTCCGAGCGTGACCTTCACCGCGTTGGCAAGGGTATCGACGCCGCGGCGGATCTTTTCGCGGGCATCCTGCCCGAACAGCAGCTTCTTGGCAGTCATGGCGGCCGGTCCTTTTTCGTGCTCAGGCGTGGTCCGCCTCGCCGCGAACCAGCAGCACCGGCACCGGGCTGGCGCGTACCACCCGCTCGGCATCGCTGCCGAGGCCCAGGAGGCTGAAGCCGCGGCGGCCGTGCGTGCCCATGACGATGAGGTCGCAACCGGCCTTGCCGGCCTCGTCGACGACGACGTCTGCCACGCGGCAGCGCGTGACTTCCCGCAAGGCTGTTTCAGCCTGCACGCCCGCATCGATCGCTACCTGCCGGCCGCTTGCCAGCAATCTCTCGCCGTTCACGCGGGCCTCGCGCATCAGGTTCTCGAAGCTGAAGGGCGAAGACATCTGGATCAGCAGCGGGAAGTCGTCCACGACGTGCAGCAGATGAACCTTGGCCTTTTGATCGGCTGCAAGCCGTACGGCCTCGCGAAGGCCTCGCTCCGAGGTCGGGCTGCCGTCCACCGGGATCAGGATGTGTTGGTACATGGTTGCTCCTTGTCGAGTGCGGGGGGAATGCGCGCGGGAGTCACTGCCCGGCGGGCTAAAGTGCCCTTTTGCTGGCTGCCTCTGCCGCGTCGCGCGCGGTGCGTGCGGCGGCGAGCGTGGCTTCCTGCGCCGCCTTCAACGCGTCGCGGGTCGCCTTCGCGGCTTTCTGCACTTCTTCGCTGCTTGCATCGACCGCGCTGTTGACCGCTGCGTCGGCCTTCGCAAGCGCCTCCCTGGCGAGGGCTGCGGCCTTCCTGCTTTCCTCTTCGGCCTTCTGCGCGGCAGCGCGGCTGTCGTCCATCGCCTGGCTTGCCGCGGTCGTTGTCTTCTCCTCGAACCGGGTTGTCGCTTCCGCCACCTTCCGGGCTGCGCGACGGATCGCCTCGGCCGCTGCGGTGGAGACGCTGCCGGTTGCAGCTTCGCTCGCATCGACTGCGGCCTTTGCCTCTTTCAGAGCCTTGTTGCCCGCGCGCTCAGCCTCGCTTGCCGCCTTGCTTGCCGCCTTCGCCACCTTCTGGCTCACCGGCGGCGGGCTCAACTGACCCGGTGCCATGCCTTCGGCCGCAAAGGCCGTTGCAGCGAGGGACAGCGACAGCAGCGCGATCAGGCGTCTTGATTCCATGCGATTTCTCCCGGTGAGACGAGGTGGCAAGCTTGCCGCCGGCGCCCCGGGCGGGCTTTGCGCCAGCGCAAGGAACGAACGCCCGGCTTGAAACGGTCCCATTGCGCCCGGTCAAGGCTGCGTCACGACAACCGACGTAGGGTTGCCGGATCTCCAACCCCGCCAGCGCAAACACCATGCAGGATCTGTGGCTCGGAGCCCGGTTGCTTTTGTTGCTCGCCGTGGCCAACATCACGCCCATCGCCGCCAAGGACCTGCTTGGCGCGCGCTGGGCATGGCCGCTGGATGGCGGCACGCGCGCTCTTTTCCGCCACCGGCGTCGCTTCCTTCTGCCTGCCAATCCCCGAAACGACGCCGCCGGACTATGTGGCCGCAGGCGAGCCCGACGCCATCCGACTGATGCTGCCTGACTGCGCGAACGACTTCATCGCCTGATTTCTTCTCAGGTCGTTCGCAAAGCATGCGAAAGGGCGAAGGGCAGCTCTGCGTTCGATGGGCCAAACATTCCGATTTGATTCGACAAAAGGGCGACCCAGCCTGTCACGTGCATACCACCGGCGCTCAGCTCCAGAACTTCCACCACGGCCGTCGGGCCGTTCGCAGATGCAGCGGCCGCGTGTCCAGGCGGTCGAGCACGATGGCCGCCGCGCCGAAGCGGGTCCGCGCTGCGTCATCGGCGGCCCTGATGCGGGTCTCTTCCCGGCCGTCAGGACGCTCGTCCTTGAGCGTCGCTGGGACTGGCTGCAATGAGTCTTCTTCGGAGAGCGGGCCAGGGTCGGTCATGGTGCTATTTTCGTCCTTTCCGGCGCCGATCCATTCAACGGGCAGATGTCAAAGCAAGTCACGGCCCCGGAGCGAATCAAAGGTCAGTTCAATCTCGGTCGGCTGCATGTTCGGCGCCAGGCCGCGCCCGCGATCTGGAATGCCGTGCTTTCGGCATAACCTGCGCAGCCCTCTGGAAACGTCACTTGGCTACACCGGAGCTTTGCACCAGAGCCGCATGGGACACGACGCAGATGCAGGCGGTGTTCGATCGCTGGGCCAACCGGCGCCACGTCATCCCGCCAGAACTCATCGGGCGCATCGCGCCGACGCGACTGGAGGTTGTCAATCTGCGAGGCGTCTTCCGCTTCCCGATCGAGCGCTACGTCGATCAGCTCCTACTGTCACAAACAGCAGCGAAAACGAGCACCTTGCGCTGAAATCGACCTCGCAAAGACGCCCCAAAACGCAAACTCAAGAGCGAACAGGAAGATCAATAAAATCAATGGCATAGCTATCGCTACCCCGCATGGTCGCTGGGGTTCGAAACCGTCCGTTATTGCACCGAAAACGAGTAGACCCATCTGTCATGGCCTTCTCCTTCACCGATCGGGTTGAGTGGTGCCGGTGCGACGGGACCGTCAGGAAGCGTCGCCCGGCGCCGTGCTGTCGTGCAGCGGAACGGCAAAGCTCAGTTCGTGTCCGTCCGGGTCGGTGATGTGGAAATAGCGTTCTTCCCAGGAGGCATCGCGGGGGTCGCTGTCCGGCCGCAGCCCGCAGGCGAGCGCCTGCCGGTGCAAGGCGTCGACGTCCGAGACATAAAAGATCAGCCGGCCCCACCATGACCAATGGCGATCGCTGCCCTCGGTAGTGAGGTTCAAGCGGACGTTGCCGCCTTCCAGGCTGCTGAATGATGCCCGCTCGCCGCCGTAGCGCATCGCAAAGCCCAGGGCCAGATAGAAGCGCAGCGCCCGCGCCATGTCGTGCGTGGCCAGCGTGACCGCACTCAGGCCGACGATTCGCACAGTGGGCGGACCAACCTGTGCGCTCTGGGATGGCAACGGCATGGCGGAGCTCATCGGGATAACGCCACTTTTTAGCACGCCTCCCCAACACGAAGCAACAGCGCGCGCCCTGCAGTGCGACTGCGGCGACTGCGGCGAGCAGATGATCGCTCCAGACCCCACAAGCCGGCCTCCCGCAACCGCGCGGACCATTCGCCTTCAATTGACCAACTGAGCCAGGGCCGACTCAGCTCTTGTCCGGTAGACCGTCGCCCCTTGCTCCGAGGCGATGCGCACAGCGGTACGCAGCCAACCTTCGGCGAGTGCCGCGTTCGCCGCGGAGTCCGCCAGTGCAAGCTCTGCACGCAGCCGCCACAGCTCCGAGACATAGATGCCCACTTCCGGTGAAATCAGCGTGTCGAAGGTGCGCGTCACGAGTGCCAACGCCTCCTTGCCGCGACCGGCCCGCCTCAGCGCTTCGACCATGCACAGATACGGATACACGCCGAGGAAGCTGTGCCTGAGCGCCGTGTCGTAGTTCGCCTCCATCATGGCTAGCCCGGCGGCGATGTCGTCCTGCTGTGTGCGCGCCAGACCGAACATGAATTGCCCGAGCCCGTGCTGCAGCGGCAAGTCGTATTTCTTTGCCACCTGCATCTCGCGCCCAGCCATGTTCTGACAGGCTTCGATGTCGCCAGCCAATTGCATGGCGACGCTGCCGTTGCCGAGGGCGAATGTCAGGCTGAATGGGTGTTGCACCGATTCCGCGAGCGCGAGCGCAGCATCGAGGCTGGCGGTGGCATCCTGCGCCAGACCCGCGAGGCCCAACCCGATGGCGGTGCAGCAATGTGCGCAGACACCCGGATCATGGCCGGCATACACGTGGGAAAGGCTGTGATGGCGCTGCGAGTCGTAGCGGTGAATGCCTTCGCGCGTCACCTCCAGCATCTTCCCGGTCTGGCCCGTGAAATACCAGAAGCCCCAGCGGTGATGCAGGCCTTCCATCTGCAGATCGTCATCGCCCAGCTTGCGGCTGATCTCCAACAGTTCCTCGCCCAGCACGCGGGCATCGTCGAACTGGCGCGAGTTGGCCTTGGTGATGTACAGCCCCCATGTCGCCTGGAATAGTTGCCGTTCGGAGTTGGCCTCCTTTGCCAGCGCATAGGCCTGCGCCAGCACCGCTGCCATGTCATGGCTCAGCGGCCCGGCCTGAATGTTGAAGGTCGCACCCAGCTTGAGCTGCGCTTCGATCGTGCAGCGCGCACGGGCCGCGGCGTCGGTGATTTGCTCTGCTTGCGCGAGCGCGGCGTTCAAGTTGGCGATCGCCTCGGCGTGGGCCGAGCGCCGCCCCGACGTTTCTGCGGCGAGCATCCAGTACGCGCACGATCTCTCTGGCTGCGCCGCGCGGTCGAAATGGTGGGCGACGATCTCAGGCGCGCTTGCGGCCGCGGTGTTCTGCTGCGAAGCCAGTAGTTCGGCAATGCCCAGGTGCAAGGCCTGGCGGCGGCTGCGCGACAGGCTTTGGTATGCCGCCTCCTGCACCAGCGAATGGTTGAAGCTGTAGCCACCCTGCTGCAGGTCCTCGGTGGCGAATACGAGGCCAGCGCCAATCAACCGGTCCAAGCCTGCGCGCAGCGAGGCCTCCTGCACGCCGGCAATGGCGGCCAGGAGCGGGTAGGAGAAATGGCGCCCGATCACCGAGGCGACCAGCGCAATGTCCTCGGCTTCGCCCAGGCGATCCAGCCGGGACATCAGGGAATCCTGCAGCGTCGAAGGCACAACAACGGTGTGCGCGGCCTGCATGTCGATCACCGCCTTGGTGAGTTCTTCGACATACAACGGCACGCCGTCGCTGCGCTGCACGATCTGCCGGACCAGCGCCTCGTCTATCGGCCAGGTGCCAGCGGCGCGGCGGGCCACCGCAGCACTTTGGTCGTGCCCCAGCGGCTTGCATGAAATGGCAGTGGCATTCATGTGCTCGCCCCAGGGTTTGCGGAATTCGGGCCGATGGCTGACAAGGGCCAGTACCCTGCACGATCCGATGCGCGACAGCAGCCGTTCCACCAGGATTTGCGTCGTGGGATCGCTCCAGTGCGCGTCCTCCAACAACAACAGCACCGGCACATCGTCAGGCGTGGCCAGCACGAAGTCTTCGAGAATGGCGAGTATTTCCATGTTGCGCTGCGCCGTGGTCATCTCCATCGGCGACACGCGATCGGGTGTGGGAAGGTCGAGCAATTCCGCGATCAAGAGCAGGTCCCGGCGCGATGTCCGGCCAACGCGCGTCAGCAGGGCTTCGAGCTTGCTCAGATTCTCTTCAATCGCGTGCTCGGGCTGAATTGCGGCTTCGTGCCGCAGCAACTGGGTCAGCGGGTACAACGCGCTGTTGCGGTGATAGGGAGAGCATTGGCAGCGCAACAGCCGATGCGGCGTATCGCGTACCCGCTCGGCGAGCGCCTCGATCAACCGCGACTTGCCCATCCCCGCATCGCCGCCGAGCAACACGAGGTGGCCGTTGCCCTGAACCGCACGTTGCCATGAATCGAGAAGAAAGACTTGTTCCCGCTCGCGCGCAACAATCGGCCCCGCAAGCCTGCCGCGCGACGCGGCGAACCGACTCTCGACGCGGCGTTCGCGCACCACCTTCCAGACCGGGACAGGCTTGTCAAAGCCCTTCAGCGCGTGTTCTCCAGCGGACACGTATTCGAAGAAATCGCCACTGAGTTGCCGTGTCATCGGGCTCACCAGAACGCTACCAGGTGCGGCCAGCGCCTGCAGACGGGCTGCCAGATTC
This sequence comes from Variovorax humicola, assembly GCF_037889915.1. Lineage (NCBI taxonomy): Bacteria > Pseudomonadati > Pseudomonadota > Betaproteobacteria > Burkholderiales > Comamonadaceae > Variovorax > Variovorax humicola. The sequence continues at coordinate 20,911 of NZ_JBBKZV010000036.1, forward strand.
GGCGTGTCGCCGACCACTGTCTGTTCGCGCCCGTCAGCGGAAGCATGCCCGACGACCAGGCCCGTGGCGACGCCGACGCGGGCCTGCAGCGCCTGGCCGTCGGGGCGCTGCAGACGAGCGACCGCCATCACGATCCCGAGTGCCGATCGGATCGCGCGCTCAGTCGCCTGTTCCTGGGCCCGCGGATAGCCGAAGTAGGCCAGTACGCCGTCCCCCAGGTATTGGGCAATGTGGCCATCGAAGCTCTCGATCACGCGGGCGCAGGCATCGCGATACCTGCTCAACAACTGGTCGAGGTCCTCGGGATCCAACTGGCTGGCGATCGCGGTGGAGCCCACCAGGTCCGTGAACACCACCGTGACCTGGCGGCGTTCGACCTCCTTGGCGGGCGCTGCAGGCGCAACAGGGCCTGCAGGCATGGCCGCGGTTTGCCGCAGCTTGGACGCTGCGGCGAGGAGCTTGCGCCGGTGGCCGAGAGACAGCCCCAGCCTTTCCAGGTCTTGCTCGGTCAGATCCGGCACGACCGCCACGTCGATGTCGTTGCTGGCGAAGACTTCGCAATACCTCTCAAGGCCAAGACCTTGGAGCCACGAGCTGATGTCTGACATTTCGAAAACCTCACGACGGTTCGTAAGGGCTCCTGGATTCCCTCGGGAAGCAGGAGTCCAAGTTGCCTTTCGTGCGCGACTCGATGCAGTGTGGGCCGTCTCGATACCGACTGCAAGGCCGTGCTGAGGTGCTGTCGACGATCGCACGCCCGGTCAGAAGGTATTGCAGTCGTAGCTCCGCGGCATCCGCCACTTTGCGGTCTTTCAAGGGCCTCGCCCATTTGTCCGTACTCGCTGCACAACGGTATTCGATAGCTCGATCTCCAAGCCGCTGCGCTGAAAGCCAGAGCCTCCGCTAAGCCGACAACCAGAGAATCCGCCGGTCAGTTGCCTGTTCGCTGCGCGTCGCCTACTTTCCGTAGCGATTCGATTCCAATACCTCGGCCAATGCTTCAAAGCTGTAGGGCTTGAGCAGCAATCGAAACTCCCCGCCGTTCATGTCCTTCGCCGATTCGGCATATCCAGTCGTCAGGACGATCGGCAACTCCGGACGCCGACGCCGGATTTCGCGAGCAAGATCGAGTCCGCTCATGCCACCAGGCATCATGATGTCGGAGAACACGAGGTCAACGGACCGCGCATTGGCCAATGCTCCCAGCGCCGCGACCGGGCTTGCAGCGTGAATCACCTTGAATCCCAGCTGCCCCAGCATCTCGCGAGTGAGCTCCGCCAGTTCGGCATCGTCTTCGACGAGAAGTATTTGGCGACCCCCAGCGTCTTGCCGACCAGGCGCATTGTTGGCGTCGACGGCTTTGGCAGGTAGTCGCATGGACCTTGGCAATCGCAGGAACACGGTGGTGCCCCGCCCAGGCTGGCTTTCAATCTTCAGTTGACCTCCGGACTGCTGCGCGAAGCCGTAAACCTGAGGCAACCCCAAACCGGAACCCTTGCCGACCTCCTTGGTCGTGAAGAACGGCTCCAGCACGCGATCGAGGACGTCCGGTGGCATTCCGATCCCTGCGTCGGTGATGGAAATCTGAACAGTTTCGCCCGAATCTTCTTCGGCAGGCGTTCTTGCCACGTTCCTCGCCTCGATGGTGATGCGGCCTCCGTTGGGCATTGCATCGCGCGCGTTCGCAACAAGGTTCAGCATTGCCAACTCGAACTCGCCCGTATCGATTTCGACTGGCCAAAGGTCAGGCCCAAGGTCGATCTCGAGGCGAATGTCTGCGGGCAGCGAATGTTCGAGCATTTCCCGCATTCCGTTGAGTTGCGCGGCCGGCTCAACGCACTCAGGGTTGATGGCCTGGCGGCGCGTGAAAGCGAGAAGCTGGTGGGTCAGGCCGGTGCCTCTCGTCACGGCGCGGCGCATCGCCGCGTAAACACGCTCCCGCTGCTCGGGCGCCATGTCCCCTTCGAGCACCTTCAACCCGTTTGCAAATACCGCCAGGAGATTGTTGAAATCGTGCGCCACGCCTCCTGTCAACCTTCCGATAGCTTCCAGCTTCAGGGATTGACGCAGCGCCTCCTCGGCTCTTTTCAACCGCTCCTGATCGCGCACCCGCTTGGTCACGTCATAAACGAACTGGTACGCACCGATCCGAAGGCCGCTGGCATCGCGTAGAGTGTTGTAGCGCATCTCGTAGAACCGCCGATCCCTCGCCGGATCGCCAAACTCCCCGATTTCCACGAACTCCTCGCCACCCATTGCGCGGGACCAGATGGCCTTGACCGCCGCCTGGTGATCGGGTTGCGAAGCCAGCAGGTCCAGCATGCTGTCTCCAATCTTGGGACGTATGCCGAAGATCCGCTCGAATTCGTTCGCCGCTGCGCGATTGATGGCAAGCCAGCGATAGTCGAGATCCGCAACCTGAACAAATGCATCCGTGCCTTCCACAATGTCGGCCAGCAGCCTGCGCTCTGCAAGCGCCTCTTCCACCCGGCGTTCCAGCGTGTCGTTCAACTCGCGAAGCCTGCGCTCGGCCAGCACCCTGCCTGTGGTTTCCGATACGGCGCAGAACATGCCCGCGACTTGGTCAGTTTCGTCGCGCAATGGCGAATAGGAAAAGGTAAACCACGTCTGCTCGTCGAAGCCCTTGCGGTTCATGACGAGTGGCAGGTCCTCTCGATAGGTCGAATGGCCTTCCATCGCAGCATCGATCAAAGGGCTGATGTCCGCCCAGATTTCCGGCCAGATGTCGTGGAACGCCATACCCAAGGCTCGCGGGTGCTTGGCGCCGAGGATTTCTGCGTATGCATCGTTGTACAGGAAATTGAGTTCCGCCCCCCACGCAACAAACATCGGGAACCGCGATTGAAGCAAAAGGCCGACGACCGTTGCCAATGGTTGCGGCCAAGACTCGGGCATGCCGAGCGCAGACTTCGACCAATCATGCGAACGCATCAATGCCCCAACGGACCCTCCTCCTTGCAGGAAAGCCACATTCGAACCTGGACGTGAAAAACCTGAAGAGGACGTCATGGATTTTGAAACCGCCCCAGCGGATAGGCCAGTCGCACTATAGAACCTAGATGAAAGGCCGAAAACAGCATAGCGATGTCTTGACCTTTTTTGAATGGAGCGCATTCATTTCGACATGACGCCCCGTGAGTGCCAAGCGTGCGCTCGCCAGCTAGCCGAGACCCCCTTCTTGCGGGAGGGGGAGGGTAGTTAAAGCTGGCCGGTCCACGCTACGTCAACGTCGCCGGATGGGATGGGATCGATCAACAGCGGCTTAGCGATAAGACTTCGGCCGCCAAGTCGAACAGCAGCCCGTAGAGCACAGCCTTGTTCTGGTACGCAAGGTCGGCCACTTGCGTCGGCAGCGTGAACACCACGTCGTCTCCAGGCGCTTGTGTCCCAGCAGGACCTGGATCACGCGGATGTCGACCTTGCGCTCCAGCAGATGCGTGGCAAAGCCGTGGCGCCTATCTCTTCAGCGACATAGTCGCCATAGGACTGATATGGTGGATGCGGCCTGGCTGCTGGACGACTCACGAGTCGGGATCAGTGAGGCGGTACGCCAATGGCTTCTGCGCGACCAAATTGCCATGCCTCGACATGTCATCGAGTGTCCTTATTCGATGGCTGCGTTCATCCTCTCGACGCAGACCGATGCCATCGCAGCGGTTCCAAAGGCCGCCCTTTCGCTGCCTTGGCTGGCCCCGCTGTCGCAGGAGATCATCCTTGACGAGCCACTTCCGACGGTGCCTATCGGCATCGTGATGCGCAGAGACAGCCGTCTGGATGCGGCGGCCACCTGGTTGGTCGAGAGGGCGCGGCTGTCATTGCGGAACATCGCGACCGGCGGTGCCACCTAGCGATTCAACAAGCGCTCAAGACGCATCCTGGGTTGAGCACGTTGAGCGGGTCGAGAGCGGCCTTGAGCTTTGTCATCAGCGTGATGGCGCTGGCGGATTTGTAGCTCCGAAGCTCGCCGGTCTTCAGGCTTCCCATCCCGTGCTCGGCAGAGAATGATCCGCCGAATCGAGCGACTTGCTCATAGACCAGGTGGGTGACGTCGCCCTGCAGCTTTCGCAACGCGCTGCCGTCGCTGTCGGCTTCTGCCGCCTGAACGTTGAAGTGCAGATTCCCGTCTCCGAGATGACCGAAGTCGATCACGCGAAGCTCGGGCGACAACCTGGCGAGTTGCCCCTCCACGTCCGAAATGAACTGCGGTATGGCTGAGACGGGCAAGGAGATGTCGTGTTTCGGATGTGCCCCTTCATCGGCCTGCGCCAGCGAGATCGATTCGCGCACATGCCACAGCGCGGGCGACTGGGCGATGCTCTGCAATGACGGCATCGGTCACCACCTCCGCTTCGAGCGCGTCGCCAAGCATCTCCTCGAGCAGCGTACGCGCGTGCGCTTCGGATTCATGGTCCGAGACTTCCAGGAGCACGCAGTAGCGCGATGACTGCCACAGTGGGACTTGCTGGTGCGGGTAGTGCCTGGCGACCAGACCCAATGCTGCCTGATTCATCAATTCGAATCCGGTGAGTGCGCTCCCCAGGCGACGTCCCGCAAGCTTGAGCAGACTCGTGGCCTGGTCCGGTGTGGGCACGGCGACGAATGCAGTCACGACCGCGGCGGGGCTGGCGTACATCTTGAGAGTGGCTGCGGTGATGATGCCCAGCGTTCCTTCGGAGCCGATGAACAGATTGCGCAGGTCGTATCCGGTGTTGTTCTTGCGCAGGCCGGAGAGGTCGCTCCAGATCTCGCCGTCCGCTGTCACCACTTCGAGCCCGAGACAAAGTTCGCGTGCATTCCCGAACCGGATGACCTGGGTGCCTCCTGCGTTCGTCGCGAGATTGCCGCCGATCGTGCAACTGCCTTCGGCACCCAGACTCAATGGAAACAGGAAGCCTTCCTGTTCGCAGTGTTCCTGCAGCACCTGCAAGATGCATCCCGCTTCGACGGTCACGCTTGCATTGACCGGATCGAAACGGCGTATGCGATTCATGTCACGCAAGCTAAGGACCACCTGCTGGCCGCTTGCATCCGGTGTGGAACCGACGACCAGCCCGGTGTTTCCGCCTTGGGGCACGATGGAGACACCCGCCTCGACGCAGGCGCGCACCACGGCTGCGACCTGTTCGGTCGAACGCGGCCGCACCACAGCGAGTGCGCGACCTTGTCGAAGCCCGCGCCAATCGCGTTCCCACGCGGCCAGATCCGCGCCAGGTTCATCGTGCGTCAGGACACTCGGTGCGCCGACCACGGCGCGCAAAGTGGTGATGAGTCCGTTCTTCATGCTGCAAGGGCTCGCGACTCGGCCCGAGTGTTGAGTTCCGGCGCGCGGAAGGCATACCACTCGCGCTCCAGCCACCCGGCAAAGCGCAGTGCGACCGGGTCCGAGAACGCCGGCGCGATGATCTGCGCGCCGAAGGGAAGTCCCTGTGAATCGCGCCCAAGGGGAATGGCCGTTGCGGGCAGACCCACGACACCCGGATACCCCGCCCAGAAGAGCGAATCGGTACTTTCCTGTGGCTGGCCGTTGACATCGATCATGCGTTCCCGGCGTTCACCTTTCTGGTTGTGCGGGAAGGCGGCGGTCGTGGCGACAGGACAGATCACCAGATCAAAGTCATCGAAGAAACTCTCCCATTGCATTCGGAGCCCGATCCGGCGCTGGTCGAACGCAAACCAGTCCCGATGCGTGAGCGTGCTTCCACGGTAGTGGCAGGCGCGATAGCTCATGTCCTGCGAGTCCAGGGCGCTGGCCACTCGCCGGACCGATTCATAGTCCGCGTCGTGCAGGAAGGCGCCGGTCGCGGCGCGTACCAAGTGCAGGTAGACGCATCGCGATTCCTCACTGTCGACGGGGCGCCGGTCTTCGCTGACATGCGCAACCTTGCTGCGCAGCAACGAGGCCAATTGTCGGAGCTTGTCGACGATGGCGTTTTCCACGCGCGCCACGCGGTCGTCCGAGATGACGGCGATGCGCAGGCGATCGACAGGCTGTTCGGCATCGCGCCACCTGGTCTGTCGCCACCCGTGGCTACCGAAGCTGCGCAGGGGAGACGTCAGGACATCCATGGCCAACTGAAGATCGGCGGCGCTTCGCGCCATCGGTCCGGCGACTCCGATGTCCACGGCATCCATGCAGGCCGATCCGGGCAGTGCATGGCCGTGCATCGGCACCACGCCTCAGGTGGGGTTGTGACCGTAGACACCGCAGTAGTGGGCCGGGTTACGGATGGATGCGCCGATGTCGCTGCCAAGCTCGAGGGGCGTGAAGCCGGCCGCCAAAGCAGCGGCGGATCCTCCCGACGAGCCACAGGGACTCGCGTCAGGTCCCAGGGATTGTTCGTGGTGCCGTAAACGGGGTTGAACGTCTGCCAATCGGCCAGCGAAACAGAGACGTTTGTCTTGCCGAAGATGATGGCTCCGGCATCCACCAGGCGCTGGACGTCGGCTGAATGATGGGCCGCCACATTGTCCTTGAACGCCTGGTAGCCCCAGGTTGTCGCCATTGCAGGATCATTTGCCGAGAAGCGCGCCAGTTGATCTTTCAGAAGCTCGACGCTCCAGATCTCTCGCTGGTCCAGGCGGCGCAAGAGTTGGTGTGCTGTCGGATGGGTCGTCATGTGCCGCTCCATCGATCAGCGGTTGACCAATCGCTTCGGAATGAAGAGCATTGAGGTGCTGCCGAGCGCGATACAGCGGGCTAGGATGCCAAGTCCGAGCGTGGCGCTGCCGGTCGACGCGAAGAGCCAGCCGAAGATAGCAGGGCTTGCAAATCCAGCGATCTGCCCGAAAGCATTGATGAAGGCAAGTCCGACGGTGGCTGCGCCAGCGGTCAGCACGGCGATCGGCAGGTTCCAATACAGCGCATTGGCAATCACGTTGCTGCAGATGGCAACGGTGCGAAGAAGTGTTGGGTCGTTCAGCGTCCATGGCATGACCGCAAGGCCGGCTGCGGATACGAAGCCGGGCAACGCACTTTGCCAACGGCGCTCGCCGGATGCGTCTGAAGTGCGGCCAAGCAGCAGCATATGGTGGCCAGCACGTATGGCGCAGCAATCATCCACCCGATCTGCACTGTGTCCTTGACCCCAGCGGTGCGAAGTGGGGACGGCATCCAGAAGGCCAGCGTGATTCCTGCCAGGAACCCAAAGTTGATGTATGCCAGCAGCCACACGATTGGCGACCTGAAGGCGCCGCGCACCCGATGGGCAACCGCGTGACGTGCATCGCTGGCTACGCGTTCCTGGAGAAGGCGTTTCTCGCCGACGCTGAGCCACTTTGCGTGGCTGATGGCGTCAGGCAGATAGCGCAGCGTGATCAGTCCAAGCAGAACTGCTGGAATTCCTTCGATCAGGTGGGGGCGCTCATCGAGCAAGTCACCGAGGACGCGGGCGCGCAGACGGCGGCAGTGCGTGAGGCCATCGAGCAGTCGAGCGTGGCGATTGCGCTTGCGACGCAGTTCGACGCCGTGTTTGCCCGGGGGTATCCGTGCAGCGCCGCCGTCAAGCGCAAGCTCAAATACAAGGGCGTCGTCGTCGCCGCAAATCGCCCGAGGATTTTCGTGGCGGTGGACGAGTTGGGACGACCGACCTTCAACATGGAGGCGGCGGCCTCGCTGGCCGCGTGCCCGGTCACCGCCGAGACGGTGCGGGTATGGTTCAACGCGACCGGATTGGAGCGGCGCAAGGACCTGTTCCAAGCGTTGCACGTGCATCCGTCGACGCTGTCGCGCGCCGGTCCCGAAAAGGAGATGGACGCCTCTGTGACCGAGCGCATGCTGCGCCACAGCGACCTGCTCGTGCGCGCGGCCGAGGTGTTCGGCGAGGGGGGCAAGACGTGGCTTACCACGCCGCACGAACTGCTCGGCGGCAAGACGCCCATGGAATTCGCCGGCAACGAGTTCGGGGCCGCCAAGGTGCGCGCCATGCTCAACGCCATCGAGTACGGCGGTGTCGTTTGAGCATCAGTGTCTGGCGCATCGGCAGCATTAAAGCCCTGACGCTCCAAACGCTGTGGATTGGCTCGACCTTCGAGGCGGGGCGCTGGCATCGCAAGCCGCCCGAGGGGCAGCCGGTGGTCTACGCTGGCAGCAGCCGGGCGCTGTGCCAGCTTGAGAAGCGCGTGCACTGCACGGGACGCGCCTGGATCAACACATCGGCGTAGTGCGAGTGCGAAGCTGAATGTGCCCCGGAAAATGATGTGCCCGAAGTGGGCCGGCCCGATGCGACGCAGCCAGTAGTCTTCGACGACTACGCCATCCCTGCGAAGACTGTCAACGACACTGCTCATGCGGCTCGTGTTCCAGGCCAGCACGATGTTCGTAAGCAGCGCGTGCGAACCGGAGATCGCCACCATCTCGTCGCGCCGCCGGCCGCGCTCGGGTGCCACCTTGCCGGTGTAGATCGCTCGCTGCAACTGGTGGACTGACTCACCGCGGTTGAGCAGCATGTGGATCTCCCGCCGAAACTCGTCGATGGCCAGGTAGTCGCAGAGGAAGAGGGTGCGCAGCAGTCGGCCCAGGTGCTCCGCCGCTCGATGCATTGGATCGCCGATCGCCGCCGATCCCAGTCTCTGGATCGCATGCGCCGCCGACACCTTGCCTGAAGGGATTGAGGCGGCGAGTCGCAGTAGATCGTCCCAACCGCGCTCGATCGCTGTCAGCGATACCTGGCGGACCGTCACCGCATCGAGGGCTGGAGGGACCGGCCAGCCACGAGGCATGAACAGCTTGCGCTCGCGCAGGTTGCGAAGCCGCGCGCACAGGTCGAATCCTCCCGATTCCGTCAGCCGACGCGTGCGGCCGCCAGTGAGGTCGACATCGCTCCGGTCCCCTCGATCACAGACCTCATGCAATGGAGATGGCGAACAGGCGCGCTCGTGAATGCTATTTCGACCTGACATTTCCGATTGCGGGACTATCGCCCGGCGTCAGCCCTTTCGGAATGCAGCCACCGGAGTGCGGCGCGGGTATCCAGCGCAGCCTCTCCAGCACAGCTGTTCCGGCACTGGATCGAGTGTCTTGTGAAAACGATCATGGAAAACGGATGCGCCGGCTGCCCGGTGAGCTTTCGCGGCCTACAGCAACGACATCAACTCAGCCACATCGAGCGGCTTGAGCAGGTGGTGATCAAACCCCGCTGCGCCGATACGTTCCTGGTCCCCCCGCTGGCCCCAGCCGGTCAATGCGATCAGATTCAGCTTTCCGCCGCCCGGTAGCGCACGCAAGTGGCGTGCGAGATCGCAGCCATCCATGCCCGGCATGCCGATGTCGAGTACAGCTGCATTGATCGTGTGCTGCGCCGAAAGACGTAAGGCTTCTTCGCCGCTATAGGCCACCAGCGGGTGCGCCCCCAACGATTGCAGCAGTTCGGCCAGGCTATCGGCGGCGTCGCGGTTGTCATCCACGACAAGCACCGTGCCTTCGATCGTGCTCGCCTCGTCACCACCGCGCGCGACAGGTTCGCGTGCGCTCTTCGCGGCCCCATTTCGCATCAGCGGCAGCCGGACGGTGAACCGGGCCCCTCGGCCCAGCCCCTCGCTCATCGCCTCAATGCTGCCTCCGTGCAACTCCACCATGCTCTTGACAAGAGTCAAGCCGATCCCGAGGCCACCCTGGGCTGCCTTTGACGTGCCACTCACCTGGACGAACATCTCAAAAATGGATTCGAGCATCTCGGGCGCGAGCCCGACTCCGTTGTCTATCACTTCGACGACGGCATCACGACCTTCTTGACGCGCAAGCACTCGCACGCTGCCACCAGGCGGCGTGTACTTGGCCGCGTTGTTCAATAGATTGGAAAACACCTGCGTCAGACGCACGCTGTCGCCTTTGACGACCAGCGCCTGCTCAGGGAGCTCTACGCTCAACGTGTGGCCGGCACCTTCAACCAGCGGCCGACTCAACTCGATCGCGTCGTTGATCACCGCGTCAAGAAGCACAGAACTCCATTGCAACTCAATTTTGCCGCGCGTGATGCGCGACACCTCCATGAGATCATTGACCAGACGCACCATGTGCTCCACCTGGCGCCCCATGAGCTTGTAATATTTTTGTGCTTCTGCGGCGGCTGGCTTCTTGCGCTCCAGGAGAGAAAGTGCGGTGCTCAACGGCGCGAGCGGATTGCGCAACTCGTGGGCCAGCGTAGCGAGGAACTCCGTCTTGCGCTGATCCGCTTCGCGCAACCCATCGAGCAGGCTGCGGATCTCGTACTGCCGCCGGCGCGCGCGCAACGCACTGCGAACCGTGCTCACCAGCGCTGCAACGCGCATTGGCCGTTCAATTACCGTCACGTTGGCGAACTCGTCCATGACGTGCGCAATGGCAAGCGAATCGGCGCCGCGGCGAGCCAAGACCAGCAATGGAACGTCGGACCACGCGGGCTGCGCCGAGAGAATCTCGGTCAACTGCGCGATCGACGCGTCCGCAATGGCTTCCTCGGCCAGCATGATCGCCCCGGCGCCCCGATCAAGCTCGCGCTTCAGTTCGTCCATGTCCGAACATGTATGGGAATCGAACTGCGCGCGCTTCAGCACGGCGCTAGCCATCAGCGCGTCCTTTGACGTCGCCGTGCGCAGCAGAATGCGATGCTCGAGGTTCGCAACGACATCGGTCACGATGAAACTTGCACCACGTCGATCGGGACTGGAACGCCCGTCAGGATGCCGCGGAAGTTGCGTAGCGGCGCGCCCACGTGAATGCCGTTCGAGCTCATCGAGAACGCGCGGATGGTGCGCTCGTGCGCCCCCCCGCGCTTCTTCAGAACCGAAATGGCCTGGCGCACTTCACCGCCGTCTTCAAAATATCGCAGCAGTACGACCGAGTCCGCGAGATAGCTGGCATCGACGGGGGTCTGCATCTGCATGCCGATCAAGCCGTGCTGCGCGCCAATCAGCAGTGTGGCCACGCCGCATTGGCCAAGATAGGTCAACAACTCGTGCAGCTGCACGATCAAAAAGCGCTCGTCGGGCATGGCATTGAGATAGCCATTCAGGCTGTCGATGACGACGACCTTTGCGTTGTGTTCGGTCACGGCGCAACGGATTGAATGCACGAACTCGCCTGGCGACAACTCCGCCGGGTCGACCTGGCGCAGCTTGATGGTGCCGGCCTCGAGGTAAGGCGAAAGGTCCATGCCCATCCCCTCACAGCGCGTGCGCAAGGTGTTGGCGCTTTCGTCGAAGATGAAAAGCGCTGCGCATTCACCGCGTTGTGCCGCCGCGACCGCGAACTGCACCGCGACGCTCGACTTGCCCGTACCTGGCGCGCCGACGAACAATGTGCTCGTCCCTTTCTCGACACCGCCGCCCAGAAGGTCGTCCAGCGCATGGAGCCCACTCGGGATGCGCGTCTGTGTCAGCGGCGGCGTGTGTTCGGCCGCGACGAGGCGGGGAAACACCTCCAGCCCTCCGCGCCCGATCTTATAGTCGTGGTAGCCGCCGCGATATTCCTTGCCCCGATACTTGGTGACAATAAGGCGACGACGCGAAGAGCCATAGTCTGAATTCAGCTGCTCCAACCGGATTACGCCATGAGCAATGCTATGGACCTGCAGATCGTGCTGCACCGCGGTCATGTCGTCGAGCAGCAGTACCGTGCATTGCCGGCCGGCGAAGAACTGCTTCAGCGCCAGGATCTGCCGCCGGTAACGCAGCGACCCGCCCGCCAACAGGCGCAGTTCCGACAATGAATCGAATACAACCCGCGTCGGCTTCAAAAGGTCGACGTCCGCCAGGATCTTGAGGGTCGTCTCACCCAGCTCTACTTCCGATGGATGGAAGAGCGTGGACTGCTCGTCGGGCTCCAGTGCGTCCGCTGCTGGCAGCATTTCACGCACTTCGATGCCCGATAGATCCCAGCCGTGCGAGCGCGCCGTGCCGCGCAACTCGCGTGTGGACTCGGACAGAGTGACATAGAGAACCTTCTCACCGCATTTCGCACCTTGGAGCAGGAATTGCATGGCCACGGTGGTCTTGCCCGCACCAGGAGCCCCTTCCAGCAGGTAGAGCCGATGGGCGGTCAGTCCGCCTCCGAGCACATCGTCGAAACCCGGCACGCCTATTTGCAACAGATGTTCAGGTTCGTCGTCGTCCCTGGGCAAAGCAGGCTTGCTCATGCAAAACTCCAAATTTCGTCCGATGGCGGCGGCACAGCACCTCGATTCGCCCACGCCGAGGGCAGGCCCGATCCCACACCGAACCTCAGAAACAGTAGCGGCAGCGTTGCCACGCCGGCCGCGCCCGCGGGAAGTGCGCGCCAGGAAACCAGCCTGGCTTGCGTGCCCGCCATTGTCCTCGTTCCCAGTCGTTCGACGTGCGGACCTTCGGCCAAGACAGCGGTGTTCATGGAGGTCTCCTGTTCACAAACGCCAATGTGGAGACCTGGCTTGAGATAGGGCGTAGGAAGGCCACCCGTCGCTGTCGCGGAGCGCTCTGACAGGTGAGGCGGAACTCGCATTGCGCTCATTGCCAGGCCCACGCTGTACCGCAGCGCGCGCTGCCGGCGCCTGCCGCCCGGAGGCCTCTTTGGCTTTTCTGGCCCCCCTCTTATAGCCCTGTCGGTCCGACTGTCGGCGCGATTCGATATTGATCACCCGTGCCGCATTGGGGTCACAGTGTTTTCCTGATCTTCGTCAGCCCCGGCGCACATTCCGCAACGGATGACTCTGCCGTCGCAGCCAGCGTCGAGCAATGGGCGGCATCCTCGCTCCGCTGGGCTCCGCGCCGTCACCGCGACAGAACCCTTTCCCGACGCCGCGAAATTGCTTCCTGCCGAGGCCTTCGAGAAGCGCTACGGCGGGCAGTTTTTCGACGAACTTTGTGGCTTGCGTCTCCAGCGCCCAATGCGACATGAGCAGGGGCCGAGACGCGAACGCGCGATCTCGATGTCGTGGTACCACGCGACCTTAGTCACCGCCCAAAGTACTGCGCGTAACGACCACGTCTTCAGGGGACCCGACCTACGGTCTCATCACGCTCCGCGAATGTGGTTCCGACTTCCCCGGCAGAGGAATGGGTTGGTGCGCTCGCTTTGGAGCAAGAATTCAAGGGCACTAAGAATACTCGAGCGCGCCGCCGAGGAGCTTAGCCAATGCGAATCACTCCATCGGATCCGCACGATCGCCCGCCAGCAGGAGTTGTGGAATCTGGGTCATGAGCCAGCACGTGCCTTGCGGATGGACCGCCCATGCCAGGTCGTATCGGTCTTTCGGCCAACATGCCGGCAAGCTGCATTCGAACCGAGCAGCAGCGTTCGCAATGGTCAGGATAGCGTTGTGTTCCCAGGCCACGAGCGCGCAGCCGTCGAGCGATCGCAGCCTGCGGACCAGCCCTGCCTCTTCCCCCACCGCGAATTCCACGACCGCGAGACCGGGTGGCTAGTGGCTGAAGCGTCCGGATCGGGCGCGCACTGGGCTTGTCGGCCGTCGGTCGCACGGCGATCAAATAGCGAGGCTGCTCCAGTCCGCTTTCCGCCAGTCGCTTCGCGATGCCGAGCAATGCCGCGAGCGCGCTCGCGCGCCGCCAGCCCAGTACGCTCAGTTCGTACGGACTTCGAATCGTCCACTCCCCGGACGACATCGTCCGGCGTCGCCTTTTCCGCATGGCGTATGACGAAGATCGATGGCGAATTCACTTGCCTGCATCTCCAGATCCGAGAGCTTCGTGCAGCAGCGACAAGTGGCTGGCCAGGTCGGAGTTCAGCGGCGCTGGATCCAGCCTCAATGCCTGCATTCGCAGCGACACCAGTCAAGCGTGCGTCTCGGCTTCGCCCGAGGCAAACCAAATGACTTCATGCCCTTCAGCAACCAGCGCATCCGTGAGATGGGCAACCGCCCGTTCGGTGCCGCCATACAGGCGCTGCAACGCCCGCCGGGGCCGGCCACGGCATCTGCGCAGAAGAAGTTGTCGCTGACAACAGTCCCGGTGGTCGATTGAAATCATCGGGCACTACTAAACCCTGTCTGTGACGAGCGGACGATGCAATTCCAGAGGCAATCCGGAGGCTCAGCCGCCGCGATCGGGTCGCGACTCGGGTTCGGGCTTGAGGCGATCGAGTGAGGCACGTTGGCGCACTGGCCGGGTGCGGCGCCATGGCCCAGTTCAGTCATGGCGAATTTGGGGGGCAGCGGCCAGTCGGGCGTGGTGGCATGTCGCTGAAACGTGACATGTTCAATCGGCCGCTCGCCGCGCGCGAGTGTGTTGTACGACGACCTTCACTTCGGCTGGCGGGCATCCTACATCAAGACGATCATGCCACCTATGCAGACTTGGCATTGCGGAAACGAACCATAACTGGCTGGGCATTAGCATGTAAGCCGGCATTCCCCAGCCGTGTCGGCACGGAGACTTTCATGGCTTCTGATGTCATTTCTTCCGAACGCGTCGAAGGGACCAACGTCTACAACGTAGCCGGAGACAAGCTCGGTTCGATCGACGATCTCATGATTGACAAGCAGTCGGGCCAAGTGCGCTACGCGGTCATGGAGTTCGGCGGTTTCCTGGGCATTGACACCGACCGCTACCCCCTCCCGTGGAACATGCTCAAGTACGACACTGCGAAGGGCGGCTACGTGGTTCCGCTGGACAAGCGCCAGATCGAAGGGGCGCCGCGCTATGCGAACGATGCCGTGCCGGATTACGACGACACGTATCGCACGAACATTGACAAGTACTACGGCCTCTGACGACCGCACGGGCACTCTTCGGAATTATTCCCTCGCGCGAGACCCGCCGCATCCTCGCGCGCCTTGAGTCATGGGTGCATTGTCGCTGCGCCCGGGGCCTGATCGGTACTGTGATCCGGCGGCGGCTATTGGCCGAGGCCGGGTCCGGTCTTCGCTAGACCACATACATAGATCTCAACGCCTGTCCGGCCCGACTTGTGCAACCTGTCGTTCGCTTGGCCGCACGGTCAAAGAAGATTGTTCCAGACGGTCGGGTCGTCCGCGCCATGCTCGCCCCAGGTACAGCGCCCGCAGCGCATGCTGCGGTAGACGGTGCGGCCGTAATTCACGCACGCGTGGCACACGCCGCTGGAAGTGTTCGCACCAACACTGGCATCGTCCCATCAACCGCCCGCATCAATTCAGTTGCGTTTCAGCCTTGAAACCGCCAAGTCAACAGGTTGCAGACGGGTCACCATTGAACCTTGGCGCACCGCATAACAAAGCCAATTCTCAAGTGAGGACCGGGCTCCCGCGACTGCTAACCGCCACAGAATGCACCGAAACCGCGATCACCCCGTTCTTGAATGCCGTGCTTTCGGCATAACCTGCGCCCCTCTGGAGACGTCACTTGGCTACACCGAAACTTTGCACCAGAGCCATCGTTTCAATGTGTCACCACCTTGGCGGGCTGATTGTTCGGCGCCGTCACGCATTGGCTTCATCGCGCTCTTAAGTGACGGGTGCCTTAGCGTGAACTGGCAACGCGCGCGCCACCTCTGAACCGCTACCGGAACCGAAACAAGCGGGAGCGACCTGTGGACTCATGGCACATCTATCGGCGCTGCGACCGCTCCGAGCTTCGCTGATTTTGAGGGAAGGTCTATTGAACATTTGCCGCCTCTCGGCAGTCGCTGTGCCTTGAAAAAGCGAAGCATCTCCTCGCTCGCATTCGGGCCCGCCGGATCTGCAAAGGAGCCCGTGGCGCTTCCACCTGACCACGCATGCGATGCGCCATGCAAGGTCCAATGCTCCCCGCGCACCAGTTTCGATGCGCGATGGAAGTATCGCCGCCGAGTGACGCGGCGCCCGTCTCCACCGACGCGTTCATCGACTCTGAACGGGTAGTCGATGCCGAACGCGGCCTCGATCACCTGAATGCCGTTGATGGGATTGACGATCGTGTCCTTGTCTCCATGAAAAACGATGGTAGGTATCTCGCTTGGCACCGACGGGGGACGCACGGTGCCTCGCATCGAGGCCAAACCCGATGACAAGTCGTTGGCAGCGAACGAAGCCAGGCCGGAATGCACGCCGACGGCGGCGTAGATTTCAGGGAAAAGTTCGCCGAGCAGGCAGGCCATGGCCCCGCCGGCCGAAAGGCCCGCCACATAGATCCGCTCCCGGTCGACGCCATGCTGAGCGGCCACGTGCTCGGTCAGCGCCGCAATGCGCGCGGGTTCTCCGTGGCTGCGGTGCTGGTGCGCCGGGTCAAACCAATTCCAGCACCGGTATGCGCTGGCTTGTTTCGACTGGCCGGGATACAGGACAACGAAACCATGATGCTCGGCTGCATCGTTCATCGTTGTGCCCGTTGCAAAATCGTCGAGGTCTTGCCCGGCCCCGTGCAACATCACGACCATCGGCCTTCGTTTTTTCGACGCCCCGGAGGGAACGAATACCGCGTACTCGCCGTGAACGGTTGGGCTGGCTGCGAGACCTTCACCGGGAGCGGCAGGCGGTGGGCTCGCGTTGCCATTGGGGATCGCGGTATCTCTGGATGGCGCTGCCAGCCAGAACAATCGATTAAGGAACACTTCGACGGAGGGTGAGAGGTTGAGCATCACCTCTTATTCACCAATCACCGTCCAAATCCGCCGCGGCTGCCGCCACGATCGAGCGTAGGCAAACAGGCCTTGTCGCGCCACAAGGATTGAAGGTTTGCCAGATCCAATATTCCTGCCGCGAAGCGGATGCAGGCAAGCTAACCGCGTCGCCTTGCTGGATGGGTTAGGCGCTTTTCACCGACGAGCTCTTGTCGCTGCTCGGACAGTATCGAGCGAGGGCACAGCAGGTCCACGGTGCCTGGAGCGCCGGGCGCTTCATTTCTGCAATCGTTTCGGCGGTCACGAACGTGCAGAGCGCAGAGGCGCCGACGCGACCGGTGCCGCGCCGGCCGGTGTGGCGGCAGCGCCTGCTATGGCGTCAGCCAAGCGGCGAAAGTCACTTCGCCATGCCATGCCATGGCATCGCCCACTTTCGCTTGCATTTCGGCCAAGAGCGACACGTCGTCACTCCTGAACCTCCGTGCGCTGGCGCGGCGTCCTCCTCGCCCGACGCGCGCGGGCCGGTTCGTTCGTCCTGTGCGAGCCGTGCAGGTGCAGCATCCCGACCGCCACTGGAGCCGCCCATGACGGGGACGCCAGTTCGTTCGCTGGACTCAACATCCGTCCAGACGTACGCATAAAAGCGGTCGTCCTCAACGCGAAGATGACCGCAGGTTGATGAATCGCCTCCACGCACGCAGTCCGGATTCAATGCCACTGTGCGTCGGCATGCATTTTTCATCGATCGAAAGGGTTTCCTTTCGCGGCCCGGCATTTTTGCGCGTTATGCGAGTCGGACATTAAACTCCGCAACTTCTCGCAAATCCTGCTCGTCGAGGGCTTCGATCCCGATGGTCTCGTTGCTCGCGCTGCGGCTGGAGGCCAGCGGTTTACAGATAGAGCGCGACGCTGTCCTTGTTCTGCAGTTGCCAGTTTTCCGAGGAGCCAATATCTAGTCTGCGCCCCTCCGCCGGGCGCCACTCCAACCATGGCAAACCGGGTCGGCCAGCACGCCGCCCAAGCGCCACCTTCCGACCAATGCATCGACTCCCGAGTGAGCCAGCGGGCATGACGCGGCTCGACCGTCACCGCTCCCTCGTAGCGCCGGCGCAGCGTCGCGCCGAAGCGGCTCGCCAAGGCGCGCGCCCTACGCCAGGCTGGGCGTCAACTGGATCAGCACGCAGCATGGTTGCTTGCCGAGGCCTTGGACCGGATCCCTGGAGGAATCGAATTCGGGCGTCGTGCAAACGAGGCACAACTGTCGAGCCCAGCGGGAACGAGCCGTTGCATTGCGGGGGCGAGTTTCCATGGTGGCATTCACCGACCAGGCGGCCCGCTTTCCTGCACGTCGTCGCCCGGCTTGCGCCCATCGACGGTGAAGACGCTCAGCTTGCCGTCGCTTTCCAGGCGTGCAATGCGGACCTGGCTGAGCGATTCAACGCCGCCTTCGCGCAGCTTGCCCTCGAGTTCCTCCATGGTGATCATTTCGCGCTTCATCGCCTTGCGGTTCACCCGGCCATGACGGACCAGCACCTCGGGCTGCGGCTCGAGGAATTTCGCGAACCACGCGAACCTGTAACTCAGCCAGTCCAGGCCGAAGTTCCACGCAATGAGCGTCGTGAGCAGCACGAGTCCGTCGCTGATCGACTTGTACTCGCCCTGCATGGCGTTGCTCGCGGCGTCCGCCACCAGCACCACGAACAGCAGGTCCGCCACGCCCATCGATCCGACATCCCGGCGCAGCACGAAGCGAAAAACGAGAAGCAGGAACCAGTAGACCACCGTGCCGCGCACCACCATGTGCCACACAGAAAACTCTCTCGCAAAGAGTTCGGTGAAGTCCGTCATGCAGCCGGCTCCGTCTTGACCAGGCCGCGGATGTTCAGGGCCGCCAGGCACACCTGCAACGCGATCAGGGCCCACGCGCCGGTATGGAGGCCCCAGGCAACCCAGAGCAGGTTGCTGAGCAGGAAGATCCAGAACCCGGAGTTGCGGCGGCCCTTGGCATTCGATCCGATCAGGTAGGCCGCTGCGACCGAGGCCGCGAAGGCAGGCCATTGAATCATGTCGAGAAGGTCCATGGGGGCCGATCAGGTTGCGGGCAACACGGCGGGGAAGGTGCCGGTTCGAAGCCGATCGGCCACCGCCTCCATCAAGGCGTCAGCAAAGCCTCCTGGGGCGCGCGCAATGCGCCGTGCGCTCGTTGAGACGCGCGGTCGCGCGCTCCAGGCGATTTGGGCTCCCGAGGCCTCCAGCGCGGCGATCAGTGCGACGTCTTCGCTGCAAGCCAGGTGCTGGAAGCCGCCGGCGCGAGCGTACGCCGCCGCGGACACACCCACATTGGCGCCATGGATGTGCCGGTGATGGTCCGAATCCGTGTAGGTCACACCGAAGTGCCAACACAGCAGGTCGGCGTGCTCGCCGTGTGGCGTCCAGTCGTCCACCCCTACCGTGCCACAAACCGCATCCGCGTCGAGAGCGAGTTGTTCGGCCAACCAGTCGCGCGACACCAGCGCATCGGCGTCCGTGAAGGCAAGCCAACGCGCACCGCGGGCCAGAAGCAAATCCGCACCCATGGCGCGTGCGAGGCCCACATTGCGTGCCTTGATATCAAGGGTCAGCGCGCCGGCTTTCGCGGCCAGCAAGGCAGTAGCATCCGTGCAGGCATCGGCGACCACGGCCAGCTCCACGGTTTCACCATGCAAGCGTGGGTTGCCCGCGCACTGCTGAATGCGACGAAGGCACTCACCGATCTGATCCGCTTCGTTGTGGGCGGGCACGACACCGAGCATGGTTGGAACTGACTCTGGCCAATGTAGGTGAGGCAAGCTAGGGCGCAGAAGTGGAGCGCCTCGTCGGCGAAACGTGCGGGTCGTTGTAGGCGTTGTGGCGCGCTGGTGGCGGAGCCGAACGCCGAGGCGTCGCGATGAGGCGATTGACATCGCGCGCCCTGATGGCTGCGCGCTTGCGCGAGAAGCCTACGTGCATTGCCGCTGCTTTCTGGAATGGCACGTTTCCTACAAACGAATAGGTGTCGTCGGGTCTAGCCGCGCACCCCCACTGTGAGAGATGTCATTGCCAAGAAAACCACACCTTCTACCGCGCAGCTTGACGCCGCTCACGCGGCTGCACGCAATGCCGACAGCGCGCCAGCGCCTCCCGAGGCCGGCAAGGGCGATTTGCCGACGCAGAAGTCCATCGATACACAGTCGCTCGCAAGCGCTATTCCCGTCAATTCCAACAAGCCGCTGGAGCATGGCGAGGCAAACGCGCCTCTGACCCCCGAGGGCCTTAGGGCGCATCCGCCGTCGAGGCTGCCGGGTGCAAGCACCTTGTCCGAAGAGAACTTTTCCGGCAAGACGGGCACCGTGGCAGCGGAAGGCTTCAACGCCTCATCGACACGCTCGATCCTGTGCGCGTCGATTCGAGCGGCCCACGGCTGACGACGAACCAGGGTGTCCCGGTCGCTGACAACCAGAATTCGCTCAAGGCAGGAGCGCGCGGACCGGTGCTCCTGGAGGACTTCATCCTGCGCGAGAAGATCACGCACTTCGACCACGAGCGGATTCCCGAGCGGATCGTGCATGCGCGCGGGTCAGGATGATCTGGCGCTTTCTCAGGAGGTGCACGAGAGCTTCATGGACTCAATGCGTCCGCCAAATCCCAGACGCTGGACCAAGCCGCCGGCGCGAGTATTCGGCGCAAAAGTTGCCGTGCGATCGCGGAACATGCTGTGCTCGTAAACCTGCAAAGTAGCCTTCGGACCCACGGAGACACTGTCAATCGCGCGCTTGAGCGCCTTGGCGGAATCCTTGTCCACGGTCTCGATGACGGCCGGGCCGACCAGGGTGGCCATGTCACCCTGGAAGTCGCGATCCGAATAGAACTGCGCCCAGCATCCCGTCGCCAGCGCCGGGTCGTTGACCTGCACCGGAATCAAGAGGATTGTTGGGTCGGGCTGATTCGCAGCGGTCGTGACGGAGGTCGTGCTGCACGCGCCAAGGGCCAGCGTGACCGAGACAAGAGCGGCGCCGAGGTAGGCAGTGTGTTTCATGGTAGTGGATCTTTGTAAGTCAGGGAAGCACAGTAGCGTGTACGGCTTCGCTTCGAAAGGTCCGCTTGCCCAGTATGTCGTAGGAAGAAGCCGCTCGGAGAAGGTGATGCGACCCTGCGTTGGGAGCCCCTCCGTGCCCAGTGGTGCATGTGAGGAGCCGGCGCGATTCGAGGAGCGCTGACGGTCGTACGCGCCGCATCGTGACAATTTCCTGCAACAAGGTCGATCGTCCTTTGCAACGACAAACTGCGTTGCCGCCGGGGCTCAGCACGTGAGTAAGACAAGGAACAACAGCGGCACGGTGCCCGATGCCGATGAGCGTGACGAGTTTGAACGAACCCGGCGCTCACGCACCTGGAGGATCGACATCCAAGTGTTTGTTATCAACCTTCGATTGCGCTGCGTGCAGAGCCGCCGCGCCGCCCAGAACAATCGCCGGGGGTA
Organism: Variovorax humicola; assembly: GCF_037889915.1. Lineage (NCBI taxonomy): Bacteria > Pseudomonadati > Pseudomonadota > Betaproteobacteria > Burkholderiales > Comamonadaceae > Variovorax > Variovorax humicola. Next base: position 41,913 of record NZ_JBBKZV010000036.1, read on the forward strand.
ATCATCCACGCTGGCGCTCAGTGAATCCGCCTCTGGCACAGCGTCTCCTGGGGTCACGTGGTCAATGACGTCAGGCAGCAACTCGGACAGGCCCGATCGCACGTCGTCATGCTGATGTGCCTCGTCACGTAGTTCTGCTCCCGCCGGACAATCCGACGGGTAGCAAATTACGTGAGGCAACAGGTCAGCACGGGTAGCAGTTCTGATGAGTCAATGCGCGGACAGGGTAGTTGACGCCGGCCAGCTGGGTTCGGCTCAGCGAGAAGGGCCAGCCCAAGGACGCTTGCGACAAACCTGTGTCGCAGTAAGCCCGCGCCGGTACCCTGAGGCGATGCAGGCTGAGAAGAAATTAATGATCGATGCGCTGGGCAAGGTGCTCAAGCGGATGCACTACCCATTGGAGGTGACCTACCCGCTGAGCCTGCGGCACATCGAAGAGATGATGGCCGAGCGCGGAGTCTTCGTCGATCACGCCACTGTGCACTGGTGGTCAATCAAGATCCTGCCGAGTGGGCATCCAAACCAACGAAGAAATTGATACGCTCGTCCATGGCTCGTCTCTATACGGTTTGCGGCTGGGAAACCCGCCGCATGTGGCTCGGCACACTCGCAGAGTGCGCAATCCACGATACCGGAGACGAGCCTTCCTTCGCCTATAGAGCGACCATCATGTCTAGTTCGGAATCCCCGCCGCGCTCAGTATTCCAGCCACCTTCTTTCGCAACTCGGGGTCCCTGATCGGCACTACGCTGATGTAGCGCGATACGGTGAACTCTGGCGCCACCTCGAGCAGGCGCGCAGCCGCGAGCTTTGCCTCATCAATCCTGCCCAGACATGCGAGCGCAACGGTCTTTGCCCGATGAGCGGTCGCAAAATTCGAGTTTTCGCGGATCGCTCGCTCCGCCGCGGCCAGCCCTTTTTGATACCTTCCGCAAATAGTGTGCGCCATCGCCATGCCGGCGAAGAATGCGCTCATTGCCGGGTCCAACGGACTCAGGAGCATGGTGCGCTCGAAGTGTGTAATGGCCGCGTCTCCATCGCCCGCAAGAAGTCGGACCATTCCAGCCGCATAGGTTACGAACGCCAGGTTGTTGCTCAAGCTCAAGGCGCGATCGATCGCGCGCAATGCTTCGTCGTATCGAAACCCAATCACTGTCACGCCCTGGACGCGGTAGCCTAGTGTGGCCAGTGCATATGCCGCGAAGGCCAGGGTCATGGGATTGTCCTGGTGGTCCGCAAGGGCCTCGTCTGCCAAGCGCAGACCGGTTCTCACGTCCTGAGCGTCTCCTTGACCGTCGATCAGGCGGTGCATGCACGCAAATGCCCCGAACGCTTTCGCCAACGAATAGCGCGGGTCCAACTGCAGCGCGCGATCGAGCAACAAAGACGCTTCATCCTTCTGTGCCTTGCTCGCGCCTGGCAGGATCCCAGGCAGCGCGCGCAGCACAAGATCGTAGGCCTGCAGATTGCTGGTGGGTTTTACTCGCGAGAGTTCGATCTCGGCGCGCTCCACGCTGGGCACAATCGCCCACACCACGTTCTCGGTGATGCGATCCTGCAGATCGAACACATTCTCCAGCGCGCCATCGAAGCTGTCGGCCCAGATGTGACTGCCGCTCTCGGCTTCGATCAACTGGCCGCTGATTCGGATCTGGCTGCCCGCCTTGCGTACGCTTCCTTCGAGCACGTAGCGCACCCCGAGTTCGCGCCCCACCTGCTTGATGTCCACGGCCCGGCCCTTGTAGACAAAGCTCGAGTTGCGGGCGATAACGAAAAACTGCCCCGTGCGCGCGAGGGCCGTGGTGATGTCCTCGACCATGCCGTCGGCAAAATACTCCTGCTCCGGGTCGCGGGTTATGTTGGTGAAGGGCAGCACCGCAATCGAGCGGCGTTCTGCCAGCGCGTGCGCTGGCGATTTAACCGCGGCGGCAGGCGCAACCTGCCCGTCGCGCGCCGCATCGACTACGACACGAAACACACGCACGGGCTCGGCAATGTTCTTCACCGCCTGTTCGCCCATGTCTTCGAACTGCAGCGCAAGCCGGTTCCTGACCTGGTCGCGCACTGCTTGCGACACGCAGATGCCACCGGCGGCGGCGAGCGACTCCAGCCGCGCAGCGATGTTGACGCCGTCGCCGTAGATGCCATCGGAATCGGCCAGCACGTCGCCGAGGTTGACGCCGATCCGGTAGCGCATGCGCCGCGATTCGGGCAGGCCAGAGTTGGCTTCTTCCATTGCACGCTGGACGTTGACCGCACATTGCACTGCGCTCACAACGGAGGCAAATTCGGCCAGCATCGAGTCTCCGGGCGCATTGACGATGCGCCCGCCAGCGGCTTCGACGTGGACGGCGATCAGCGCCCGGCGTTCGGTCAACGCCCACACCGTCGCCTGGTCATCCTCCTGCATCAGTCGGCTGTAGCCGACCACATCGGCTGCGATGACCGCTGCAAGCCTGCGTTCGCCGTTTGACCGATCCATCGCGTTCCTTATGATCGATGGATGTTACCGACTCACCGGCGCGATGGATAGGGATCGAGTCGGGTCACGGAATACCCGTCCCAAGTTAATCACACGGTCGGGCGGCTCCGTTGTGGCGCGAGCTCGAACCAATCTTGCGGACGAGATGAGGCTGTGCGACGACCGTCTTACGCTGCATAGCGGGTGCCCAGCAGCCCTAAAGCGGGCAACAGCAATGGGCCCGGACTAGCACTCCGGCGATGTGAAAAGCGCCCGTTCGATCTGGCCTCGAACCGGGTTGGCGCAGTCGGTGAGAGGGCGCAGCTCGGGCGATGCCCGTAATACCTTGGAAGCGCCAGTTCGAGCTTGGGGGTTGAAGTGAAACACTCGGGCCAGACCCGCCATTCGATGCTCGATAGCCGACGTTCGCGGCGTGCACACAACAAGCGCCTGAGGAGCTGAGCCGACTTGCCGACGTGCCTGTTTGGGGGTATATCGGCATCCGTGAGGCATCCACGCTGTTTTCTTACGATCGAGTTGCAGACCGGAAAGGAGCGCCCGTGAAAAAAGCTGCCGTGTTTTCGCTTTTGGCCGCGAGCACACTGCTCGCCGGTTGCGCCTCGAATCCACTGGGTTCCACATCCGGACGCACCGAAACCTGCAAGGCAACCAGCGAGAAGGAGGTTGCCGCGCTGTTTGACCGCTGGAACCAGTCACTGCAAACCGGCGACCCGCGCAAGGTGGTTGATAACTACGCGGATAAATCCGTTCTGCTTCCCACCGTTTCCAACACTCCGCGTCTCAATGCGGCGCAGAAGCAAGACTACTTCGAGCACTTTCTTCAAGACAAGCCGTTTGGTCGCATCGACTCTCGAACCATAGAGATCGGTTGCAACACGGCCGTGGATGCTGGCCTGTATACCTTCACCTTCGCCAAGACGGGCGCCGTCGTCAAGGCGCGGTACACGTACACCTACAGATGGGACGGTAGTCGGTGGCTGATCACCAGCCACCATTCTTCAGCCATGCCGGAGAAGTAAAGGCTGGCAGTTGTGCAGCGGGAGCTGTCTTTGAGGGTTGCTCGACCAACTCACGCTGTGGAGCCGATTCCTGTCATTCCAGGACGAGGAAGACCTCGGCATCAGCGGCCGGTGTTGAAGTCAGCTTCTATGAGGACTCTGTTGTCAAGCCTTTTTGATAAATGAATCGATGACCGAAGTCTCATGGCGGCGCCTTTGTGTTGCTGAGCCGTGTGGGACAGCGGGGGCGACGCATCCTGATCCGTGGTCGGGGTATGACGAGCGTTCGAGCCAACGCGCTACGTCGGCGACGCTCAGGCGCGACAGTGGCAAGCCCAAGGTGGCCGGCAACTCGCAGGCGAGCGCCTTGATCTCAACCGTGACCTGTGGGGGGAAAGACCCGAGGACGTCCCGGGCGGGCTCTCTCTTCGAGACCCGCCAATCGCTCTTTGAAGAAGCGCTGGCGCCACTGACTGACCACCTCGCGCCGGGTGTCCAGCCGCGCGGCAATCTCGTCGTTGTCCATGCCGTTGGCGGCCATCAGGATCATTTTGGCTCGAACAACCTCGAAATACGGCAACGTATATCTGGTCGCGCGACGATTCAACTCCGCCGACTCGGCCAAAGACAACTCGCTAGGAAACGGACTCTTCCTTGGCATCTGCAACCCCCGGTTGAAGGATCGCAACAAGATGCCATACGAGGCAGAAAATATCAAGACAATACGTGACCGTATTTAAGAAACCGCCTACTTAGGCTCCAAAGACAGCAGACGTAACCTCCGTCCCTACCGCGATCCCCAGTCTGTGCACCGAAACGAGTAGACCCCTAATTGCGCACCACAATCGATCAAAGTCCGGCGTGGTCGTCGGATTTCATGTCACTGACAGACCCGCACCACTGTTCAACGAAAAGCATGGCTTGATCAGCCTTGCCCTAGCGCCAAGAGAATGCCGCTGACGCGATGCTCAATCGACGTGACCGCACCCACGGGCATCCGGATCTGGGTCAGATTGAAGAAGATGACGCGGCGCATATGGTTTCACCAGCTATGCGCCGTGCAACAACACGGTGACGATCGCCGAGGAGTCGTCAATGGCCTTGAGCGCGTGAAGCTCGCCGCCGGCCAGACAGATCAGGTCGCCGCCGTGCATCCGCTGCATCTTGTCCGTGGTGAATTCGATGCAACCTTCCAGGCACTGAACCGTGATTTCACCGGCCACGCGGTGCGCGGGCATGGCCTTGCCTGCCCGCAGGATCACCCGGAAGACTTCCAGGTGTTCGGTCTTGTAGAGCGTCCGGGTGGTGGTGTTCGCGAGTTCGTCTCCGAGAGGGCGAACATCAATCAGTTCGCCCGATAGCGCGTGATGAATGGCCATAGCTGCGATTCGCTTTTAGCTTGTAGTTAGAGTTGGTGACAAGTTTGCGCACCAGTCCTGTGCGCAGTCTGTCTGCGGCCGCACAGAGCAGGTGCAACCACTAGCCAGAGGGTCTCCCCGGCCCCAGCCCCGAGCAGCCCCAGCGCTGCGTCGGTGGTCGCCCCTGGGGGGCGTCGCGTCGCAACAGTCCGAAACGACACGTCGAATCCACGTGGCCCTGGGCTCGCAGTACCATTGCCCCAGCCTCCGATGCGGCGCCCGGCGGCGGCAAGATGTGAGCCATCGCTCGACCCAGGCCGATCAATCCAAGGACGAGGCCGGCCCAAAGAATTCATAGCGGATCTGATGTTCGGGAACGCCCAATGCTCGCAGCGACCGCTTGACCTGCTGCATGAACGGCTTGGGTCCCAGAAAGTAGGCGTCGACATCGCGCACGTCGTCCGTGGAAGGTGGCATCCATTGGGCGAGCATCTCCACATCGAGCCGTCCCACCGCGTGCGGCTGCGCGTCCGTGTCGGCGTGCGGTGCTTCCTCGTAGCAGTAGAAACGCTCAAATTGCGCGTGCTTCTCGGCGAGCGCGTCGATTGGCCCACGGAAAGCATGGACGTCGTTTGAGCGCGCACAATGAATGAAGTGAATCGGGCGCTCGGTCTCCAGCGCCGCCTCCAACATCGCAAGGGTTGGTGTGATCCCGACGCCGCCGCTGATCAGGACCAAGGGCCGCTCGCCCTTCGACAGCGTGAACGCACCCGACGGCGGGAAGACCTCCAGCGTACTGCCTTCGTGCACGTGATCATGGAGGTGATTGGAGACCGCACCGCCCCGTTCGCGTTTGACACTGATACGGTAAGTACGCCCGTTCGGCGCAGCCGAGAGCGAGTAACTGCGCCGAACCTCTTCGCCGCCAACGTCGAGTCGCAGGCTGATGTACTGCCCCGGCTCGAAGTCAAGGACCGGTTGCAGATCGACCGGCGCGAGGTAAAAGGAGGTGATCTCGGCGCTTTCCGCTTCCTTGCGCTCAACACGGAAGGCGCGAGCGCCGCGCCAGCCTCCTGGCGCATTGGCGTTCTGGTCATAGACTGCGGCTTCGGCCCCGATCAGGATTGTCGCCAGTTGGTCGTACGCGGCCGCCCAGGCATCGATCACGGCGTCGGTGGCGATCTCGGCGCCCAGTACTTCCCGAATCGCGCGCAGCAGGCAGGCGCCGACGACTGGATAGTGCTCAGGAAGGACTTGCAACGCGACATGCTTGCTGACGATCTGCGCCGCCAGGTCGCCGAGCGCGTCGAGCCGGTCAATGTGACGTGCATACATCAGGACGCCATTGGCCAGCGCGCGCGGCTGTTCGCCGTTGGCCTGACTCGCCTGGTTGAAGAGGGGGCGCACTTCGGGGTGCTCGTCGAGCAGGATGCGATAGAAGTGCGTGGTCAGTGCTTCGCCGCCGCTTTCGAGCAGCGGGACGGTGGCGGTGACGATGGATTTTTGCGCGGTGGTAAGCATGAGTTCTTTTGAATGGGTTGGAAAAAGTTGTCGTCGCATGCGACGCTGCATGGCGTCCAGGGGGGATCAGGAACGATTCGACTGAATGCTCTTCTCGCAAGAAGAAGGGCAAACCTTGTCTGCGACGCGCGTCCCTCTGCTGTGTCAGCCATCGCGGCCATCCAGTCTGGGGGTCGTGAGCCAGGTTGAAAAACGTGCAAGGTAAAGCGCAAACGCAGCCGTCCAAGCGCAGCCTGCCAGCAGCAATGCTGCTGCTTGGGCCTGCGAGGGCAAGAAGGGCACCCCGACGCGGGCGAGCGCTGCGACGCCGACCAGTACATAGCTCGCGACTTCGACGGCGGACGCGTGTAGCGAACGGCCTGTGTGGCCACGCGCTGTGCGCGTCATCATCCCCAGAATGAGTCCCCCGAAGCATCCGACGGCCAGCGCATGTATCCCCGCTGAGATCGAGACCCAGCCAACCTCTGCTGCGGCCAGCAGGGCCAGTCCGATTGGCATCCACCCGTAGGAAAAGTGAAGGATCCAGAGGATCGGCCGCCAAAGAATCGGCGCACTCCGCCAGTGGATCAAGCGTGTGGCCTGCAAGATTGCGGCGATGGCCAGCGCCGTGGCCGAGGGCACAGCCGGCGCAGCGCCGAGCCACAATACCAGGCCGATGGCGGTCATGGCGATGGCCACTGGGGACAGCCATCGCGGCTCGTGCGCCTTCCACCCTGGCGACACGCTCTGTGTGAACGCCGGAATCACCCGGCCGCCGATGGTGGAGGTCAGCACGACGATGATCGCCAAGCCAGCACGCAGCGGGGTCATCGGCGACACCGGCAGCACCTCGACCGACGCTAGATGAAAGGCGAGATTGGACGCTGCGAGCAGGACAAGGATCCCGGCAATCGGGAGATTGCGCAGATTGCCCGAGCGGACGATCAATACCCCGAACAGCAACGCCATCGTCAGCAGGAACGCGCTGTCGACTGCGGCGAATACCATCGGCGGGGCTGCTATGGAGGCGATACGCCCCGCCAGCCAGAGCAGCCACAGCATGGCCAGCGAGTTGCCCCGAGCGGTCGCGCGTCCTGTCCAGACCTTACCGGCGGTGAGCAGAAATCCGGCCACCACGGCGGCCACGAAGCCAAAGAGCATTTCGTGTGCGTGCCACAGCACTGGCGGAAATCCACTCGGCAGGGAGACACGTCCCGTCAACACCGCCCCCCAAACAGCCATCCAGACCACGGCCGTTGCGGAAGCGCCGAGGTAGAAAGGTCGAAAGCCCAACCGCAGCACTGGCATCCCTTTTGGGGCGCAAGCGTCGGCGGGGATCGTACTGCTCGATGTCATGGAGATAACATTTATGTTGTATGTATCTTATAGGACGCGCGCGTAAAAGCAAGAGATAAAATATTGGTTATGCGTCTCACCCTGTTCACCGACTACTCCTTGCGCGTTCTGTTGGTCCTTGCGACACGCACAGAATCATTGGTCACCATCGGCGACCTTTCCAGGGCGTTCGACATTTCAAATGCCCACCTGATGAAAGTGACCCACATGCTGGGCAAGTCCGGCTGGGTCGATACTGTACGTGGGCGCAATGGCGGCATGCGTCTTTCGGTCCACCCTTCGAAGCTGATGGTTGGCGCCATCGTTCGTCGACTAGAAACCGATTTCGCGTTGGTCGAGTGCTTTGCCGAGGACAACCGCTGTGTGCTGACGGGAGGCTGCGAACTGGCGGCCGTTCTCGCACGGGCCATGCAGGCCTTCCTGGATGAGCTCGATCGCTACAGCCTTGCCGATCTTGCCAGCGCAAGCCCCGCACTGATGGTGTTGCCCATGTGGCAGCAAGTGACCTGGCACGACCGGATAAAACGCCCGAGCCTTGAGGTGGTTCCCGGCGTCGCGGATGCCCTTCTCAGTGACCCGGCCACCAAGCGGGCTTCGAAAGCGCGTTCAAGTTGAGCCTTGTCGGCGCAGTTGCTCGCGGTGGCGCATTCAAGAAAGTCGCGAGATTCGACACACCGCTCGGTGAGTCGGACTTCGCACGCCTGTGCATGGCGTCATGCCTGGAACAGGCGGATCGCTCGTCCCGATTGCCCCCGACGAGCCATTACTGTTCCGTCGATCCAAAGAAGCTTTCATATTGCGAGGTAATGAATACGATCACCGCCCAGTCGCGCAAACCCACCGATCCAGATCTGCAGTCGGGCGTTAACACCAACATCGCCCAGTGCGTGGATACGTAGGTCAGGCGTCCCCACGACCGTCGCCGCTGCGCTCCTGAGCCCACTTCATTGCAAGCTCTTTTGCATGCTCGAGCGCTTGCTTCGCGACCTCATGCTTCGCGGGATCGAGCACCAAGGTTCGGACCTGGTCACTCGGGGGTGCCTTGTAGCGCACCACGGCCTGGAACAGGCCCGAGGGCAGCTGCTCGCCGCTGCACAGGAATTGCCAGCCCTGATAGTCGAGCGTTTCCATCTCGTCCATACTTGCCTTCCGGTCAAACATCTTCATCCACAAATAACGCACAATTGTCCGTCTTAGAAATGCAGGGGCTTCCACAGCGCGTGTAGCTTCGCCGCATTAACGACGCATCATCGTACGGTTTGCTTTCGCTCATCTTCTCAACACCCACCTGCCATCCTGATGGATGACTTTTCCACGGTCGCTCACCACCACGCCTTTTGAACGCAGCAGCACTGGGCGGTTTGAAGCCTGCTCCTGCAAGTCGGCTTCGGGAGGCCTACTCCAATCTTCAGCACAGCACCACAAGCTCTCGCCTGTGTTCGTGACACACTCTCATCGACGCGCCAGGATCGGCCGGCCTTGCGAGCAAAACGATTCCAGCGCTTCTCGAACTCGGGCACGAAACGTTGGACCCAGCGCATGATGGTTGTGTGGGCCAAGACCAAGCCGCGCTCGGCCATCATCTCAACCAAGTCGCGAAGGCTGAGCTTGTAGCGCAGGTACCAGCGCACGCACAGAACGATGATCTCGCGCTCGAAGTGCCGACCCTTGAATAGGTCGTCCATGCTTTGAACCTTCTTCGCCATCGAGCTGCCCGCACTTCACAAAGGCGGTAGCGTACCGCACGCACGTTTGCACCAGAGCCAAAATTCGCACCAGAGCCCTCACCTCGAGTTGCCCTGGCGGTTAAGAGAGAAGGGCTCGCGGTGCCCCAGTGAGCCGTTGCGTCATCCTCAACGATCCCCGTCGGGATGAGTGACCTTGCCCTCGAAAAACGTATCCCTTGCTGAGTGTTTCAATGCAAGCAAGGAGAACGGTTATGACGAAGACGACGAGAGCGCGCTACACGCTGGAGTTCAAGAAGGAGGCCGTGCGGCGGGTCGAAGGTGGCCAGAGCATCGCGGCGGCGGCGCGCACGTTGGGCGTGGTCGAGCAGACCCTGTTC
>NZ_JBBKZV010000037.1:0-51252 GCF_037889915.1 Variovorax humicola
CCGCAGTGCGAAGCACGGAGCTCGCGTCATGGACATCCTGGACATCATGCGCACCGGCCCGGTCATCCCGGTCATCGTCATCGACAGGCTGGAGGACGCGGTGCCGCTGGCGCGCGCGCTGGTGGCCGGCGGCGTTCGCGTGCTCGAGTTGACCTTGCGAACGCCGGTGGCACTGAAGGCGATCGAGGCCATCGCCAACGAGGTCGAAGGCGCGATCATCGGCGTCGGAACGATCACACGGCCGGAGGACTTCGACGCCTCGCTCAAGGCCGGCGCGCTGTTCGGCGTGAGTCCCGGCTTGACGCCGGAACTGGTTGCCGCGGCATGGGACAGTGCGCTGCCCTTGCTGCCCGGCGTGATGACGCCTTCCGACGTGATCGCGGCGCGCACAGCGGGCTTCACGGAACTCAAGCTCTTCCCGGCGCAGCAGGCCGGCGGGGTCGGCATGCTGCAGGCCTTGTCCGGCCCCTTCCCCGACCTGCGGTTCTGTCCGACCGGCGGGATCAGCGGCACCACCGCTGCGCAATTCCTGGCCTTGCCCAACGTGGCCTGCGTCGGGGGTTCGTGGCTGACGCCGGGCGACGCGGTCGCCTCTCGCGACTGGGGCCGCATCACGACGCTCGCACGCGGGACCGCGGACCTGCGGCCGGCCGCTCATTGACAGACACCCTCTACCCAAGGATCGACCATGAAAAAAATCGTTCTCCTTCGCCACGGCGAATCGACATGGAACCAGGAAAACCGCTTCACCGGCTGGACCGATGTGGGCCTCACCGACAAGGGCCTGGCGGAAGCACGCGCGGCGGGCCGGCTGTTGAAGCAGGAAGGCTACGACTTCGACGTGGCCTACACCTCGGTGCTCAAGCGGGCCATCAAGACGCTGTGGACCGCGCTCGAGGAGATGGACCGCATGTGGATCCCGGTCCACCATTCCTGGCGCCTCAACGAGCGCCACTACGGCGCGCTGCAAGGCCTCAACAAGTCGGAGACCGCGACGCAATATGGCGACGCGCAGGTGAAAATCTGGCGCCGCGCCTACGACGTGGCGCCGCCTCCGCTCGCGGACAGCGACCCCCGGATCGAGGCCGGCGATCCGCGCTACGTCGAGCTGGGTTCGACCGGATTCCCGCGCACCGAGTGCCTGAAGGACACGGTCGCGCGCTTCCTGCCCTATTGGCATTCCACCATCGCCCCTGCCGTGCAGTCGGGTCGGCGGGTGGTGATCGCAGCGCATGGCAACAGCCTGCGGGCGTTGATCAAGTACCTCGACAACGTGTCCGACACCGACATCGTCGAGCTGAACATCCCCACCGGCCAGCCACTGGTATACGAACTCGACGACGAACTCAGACCCTTGCACCACTACTACCTTGGTGACGAGGAGGCGATCAACGCCTCCCTGCAGGCGGTGGCCAATCAGGGCAAGTCGGGCGCCTGAGGAATGGGCGCCGTGAGCAATTCCACATCCGGCGGATCGGATTTCACCTTGCACCGCATCGTCATCGTCGGCGGGGGCTGGCAGGCTCGAGTGGGCCACGCGCCCCGCGAGCGGCGTGAAGTCCCGGTGGCGCCCTGCGTCGACCGCACCGAACCCGCGTCCAGCTGCATTCAGCGCGCGAAGCGATCTCGCCGCGCTCACTCTTACGCAAGAAGGAACCTTCACATGCCCAAAGTCAATTCATTCGATCTGCTCCTGTTCGGCGGTACTGGCGACCTCGCCATGCGAAAGCTGCTTCCTGCCCTTTACTTCCGTCACCGCGACGGCGACCTGCCGCCGCATGGCCGGATCCTGGGCCTGGCGCGCGAGACGCTGAGCCGGGCCGAATTCATCGAGAAGGTGAAGTCGAGCTTCGACAAGTTCGTCGCCGTCGCCGACATCGACAAGGCGACCTTCTCGACCTTCGCGGAGCGCCTGGACTACGCCAAGGTGGAGGCGAACACGCCGCGGGATTTCGGCGTGCTGGCCAAGTCACTGAAGGACTCGCCGGCGGAGGTGCGCGTCTTCTTCCTGTCCACCGCGCCGGACTTCTTCGCGCCGATCTGCAAGAACCTGGCGGCCGCCGGGCTGGTCGACGCGAACTCGCGCGTCGTGCTGGAGAAGCCTCTGGGGCGCGATCTGGCCTCCGCGCAGAAGATCAACGAGGACGTGGGCAGCGTGTTCACCGAACCGCAGATCTTTCGTATCGACCACTATCTGGGCAAGGAACCCGTTCAGAACCTGCTTGCGCTGCGGTTCGCCAACGCACTGCTGGAGCCGCTGTGGAACCGCACCTGGGTGCGCAACGTGCAGATCACCATCGCCGAGCAGGTGGGCGTGGAAACGCGGGGTGATTTCTACGACCGCACCGGTGCGCTGCGCGACATGGTGCAGAACCACCTCCTGCAGCTGCTGTGCATCGTGGCGATGGAGCCGCCGACATCGATTGATCCGGACGCGGTTCGCGATGAGAAGCTCAAGGTCCTGCGCGCGCTGGCACCCATCATCACGCAGGCCGACGTGGGCTCCTGCACCGTGCGCGGCCAATATCGCGCGGGAACGGTCAACGGCGCCGCCGTGCCCGGATACCTCGATGAAGCCGGCATCCCGCCCGACACCTCGACGGAGACCTACGTGGCCATCCGCGCCGAGCTCGAGAGCTGGCGTTGGTCGGGTGTTCCGTTCTACTTGCGCACGGGCAAGCGAATGGCCGAACGCGCGGCCGAAATCGTCGTGAACTTCCGCAGCGTGCCGCATTCGATCTTTCCGTCCGCGGGGAAGGATTCGCTCGGCAACCGGTTGGTGATCCAGCTTCAGCCGGAGGAGGGACTCAAGCTCTTCATGATGGCCAAGGTACCCGGCGACACCATGAACCTCAGGCCGGTCGGCCTGAACCTCGACTTTGCCGAGCAGTTCAAGCAGCGTCCGATGGAAGCCTACGAACGCCTGCTGCTGGACGCGATCCGCGGAAACCTGACGCTCTTCATGCGCCGGGACGAGCTCGACGCCGCGTGGCGGTGGTGCGAGCCCATCCTGGACGGCTGGGAGGCCTCCGGCGAAATGCCCCGGCCGTACAGCGCCGGCTCATGGGGACCCGCTGCCTCCAGCGCACTCGTCGGGCGCGACGGTGCGGCATGGCGCGAGGAGTCCTGAGTCCTCACCCGCATCACCATGGCGATCCGTCCATGCGCAACCACCCTCCCAGACACACCATGAACACACCCCGTTGCGACCAAACCCAAGCCTGGGCCGCCCTGCGCAGCCACTACGAAGGGGATGGTCACCAGTTCGATCTGCGCGAGGCCTTCGCCAGCGATCCCGGCCGCTTCGACGCGCTGGTGGTCGAGGCTCCCGGCATGTTTGCAGACTTGTCGAAGAACCGCATCGACGCCGCGTCGATGAAGCTGCTGATCGATCTGGCGAGAGAGTGCCAGCTCGAGAAGCGGCGCGACGCCATGCTGGCCGGCGCCGCGATCAACACCACAGAGGACCGCGCCGTGCTGCACACCGCGCTGCGCGCGCCGCGAGGGCAGGGTCCGTTCAGCGACGACGTGCACGGCGTGCTCGACGCGATGCTCGCCTATGTCGAGTCGGTGCGCCACACCCGGGCGAGCGGCATCCGCCACATCGTGAACATCGGCATCGGCGGCAGCGACCTCGGGCCGCAGATGGCGGTACCGGCGCTGGAGGCCTTCGTGCACCCGGAGCTCGGCTTCCACTTCGTCTCCAACGTCGACGGCCACGACATCACCTCGGTACTGCGCCATCTGCGTCCAGCGGAAACGCTGTTCGTCATCGCGAGCAAGACCTTCACGACGCAGGAGACCATGGCCAATGCGCATGCGGCAAAGGCCTGGTTCGTCGCCAACGGTGGGACCGACACGACGAAGCACTTCGTGGCGACGACCACCAACGTCGCGGCGGCGGCCGAGTTCGGCATCGAGACGACCTTCGGCTTCTGGGATTGGGTCGGCGGCCGCTACTCGCTGTGGTCGGCCATCGGCCTGCCGATCGCCCTGGCGATCGGCGCGGACAACTTCCGCGCCATGCTGGGCGGCGCCCACGAGATGGACAGGCACTTCGCCACCGCGCCCCTCGCGAAGAACCTGCCGGTGCTCCTGGGGCTGATCGACGTCTGGTATCGCAACTTCCACGGCTTCACGAGCCGTAGCGTCGCGCCTTACCACCAGGGGCTCAAGCGGCTGCCGGCGTACCTGCAGCAACTGGAGATGGAATCGAACGGCAAGTGCGTCGACCTCGATGGCAACGCCTTGCCCTTCGCGACCAGCCCGGTGGTGTGGGGCGAACCTGGCACCAATGGCCAGCACGCCTACTTCCAGATGCTGCACCAGGGCACCGACGTGATCCCGGTCGAGTTCCTGCTGGTCAAGCACCCGACGCACGACCTGGCCGACCAGCACACGAAGCTGCTGGCCAACGGCCTGGCGCAGGCACAGGCATTGATGCTGGGAAAGCGCTCGAGCCAGGCCATGGCGGAGCGCGCTCCGACCGCCGCGAAGTCACTGGCGCCGGAAATCGTCGCAAGGCATCGGACCTTCCCCGGCAACCGGCCCAGCACCACGCTGCTGCTCGACCGGTTGACGCCCCACAGCCTCGGCGCGCTGATCGCGATGTACGAGCACCGCGTCTACACGAGCGGTGCGCTTTGGGGGATCAATAGCTTCGACCAGTGGGGCGTCGAGCTCGGCAAGGCGCTCTGCGGCGACCTGCTGCCGCGAATGGCAAGCGGCAACACCGAGGGTCTTGATGCCTCGACGGCGGGTTTGATGCGACGGCTACTGGATTGATCGGGACGCGCAACATGCGGGCCTGCGCCACGTCGCCGCGCTTGAACGCAGCCATGCCGGCAGGCGCCAGTGCTTTCGGATGATTGGGGTCGATGGCAAGCGCCGCGTCGATGGCCTGTTGGGCCGGGCCATCCAGATCGCCATCACTTGCCAATGCAAGTGCGTCCGCAATAGTCGGCCAGCAATTGCGGCTGACCGGGAGCAAGCGCCAAGGCCTTCTGGTAGGCCACCACGGCGTCCGTGCCCGCGCGCGTACACGCGACGCAATCATGGATGGCATGGGGCGTGGCCGGAATGCTGATCGTCGGCATGCCCGCAGCGGCATCGGCATGGCCTTGTGCGCATGCCCCGTTGAGCCGTGGGCGTTCGGGATCCCGTCTTGAAATGCTGCAAGCCGGGACGAATTCAGCCCGGGCGGCCCTCGGTGAGATGCCTGACGACCGCATCGCGACCGAAGCGTTCGGCCGCCGCCCCGGCGGGGTCAATCCAGTCCGGCAAAGGCAGCAACAGGTAGGCCGACAGGCCCTCGAGTCTCGGCTCGTAGGTTTTTCGTAATTGCTGGATGACTTGCAGGGTGGCCTCGTCATCGTGCCAGGCGGGCAAGATTCGACGAATCGTGGGCGAGAGATGACCAAGCGCCTCGGCACCCATCCGGCGGGCCGACACCTGGCGCACAGGGGCCACGCGCAGCGACTCGCTCGCCTCGTCGAGGATGCGCCTCAAGGCCGAGAAGGTGGCGGTAGCCTGATGACGCCGTGCGTGGTCAGCCCCGGCAATAAGCAGCGTGCACACGTCCAGCACGACCGCCAGGGAGCCTAGCCAGGAATGGCCCTCGTGTTGCGATCGGTAGTACGCGAGCATCGGATACACGGCGTGACTTTCAATCAGATCGCTGCCCCAGAGCTCCCAGTCCCTGAGCCAGCGTTCGAGCGCCTCGGGGCTGTCATGCACATGCCAGCCGAGCAGGGCTGCGGCCGTCGGTGGCGACCCGGCACGCGCGGAGAATTCAATGAGCTGGAGATCGCGACGGGTGAAGTGCTGGTAAAGCACGGGCAGGTAGCCGATGGTCAGCGCGATGAATCCGAAGCCGGTGCCGGCTTCGACAATCACCAGCAGTCGTGCAAGCGAATGGTGCGGGACGATGTCGCCATAGCCGAGCGTGAAGAAGGCGTCACCGCTGATGATGATCTGGTCGATCAGCGCGTCGGCGCCGGCAGCCGGCACCAGGCGCTGCAGCGCCCATTGCATCAGCCCAAAACCGACGATCAGGCTTGCGCCCCAGAGGGCGAAGAGCATGACCATCGACAAGGGGCCGTAGACTCCGATGAAGTCCTCGCGCCGACGACCGGTGGGCCAAAGGTTGGCGCACCAGGCCCAGACGTCCCAGGTGCATTTGAAAAAATAGCGGTTTAGCCGTACCCGCCGGCGCACCGGGCGCGGCAGCAGTACCACCTCGAAGGCGTCTATCAGAGTAGCCAGAACCAGGATGACGCCGAGCAGGAGGGCGAACGAGGGCATAGAAACAGTCCAAGGAACTAAAAGCCCATCATCGATGAATGACCTGCTACCGTCCTGGCCAACTACCCTATTCCTCGAAGACGTCGGTCCTGGGCGGATTTAAAAAGGACGGCGAGTCGCATTGCAAGCCTCGGCAGCTATGCGCTGTGCAATGCGACCGAACAATGTTGGAGCAGCGACGAGCGCAAGCCCATCCGACCTCAAGCGCAGGCGCGGAGTCCGTGGGTTCTCTCGCTGGTGTCTGCCCGAATGTCTGCCGGCCGCAGCGGGGTCATTGTTCCGACGAATATTTCGGCTGCGCCGCGCCTGCCAGCGCTTCGAGTGCGGAACCCACACCCGAGATCCGCAACGAGCCGAGTATTTTCCTGAACAGCGGCCGATACACCTCGTCGGCTTCAAAGCCAGCGAACGCGTCGCGATTGGCCAGGAACGCGGCGTCGAGTGCGGCCCAGTCGTGCGCAGTAAGTGCCTTCTCGGCAAGCGGCAACACCTCGGTCTCCTCGATGTGCATGTGTTCGAGACAGCGGTCGACGTATTGCCTCATGGAGGTCTCGAACTTCTCGCGGCGTGCGTCGCACTGGTCGGTATCGCTCATCATCTGGAAGCCGACCAACTCGTGCTCGAGGTCGCGGATCGATTGGTCACCGCGCGCGTGGTCCCGCTCCAGGCGGTCGAGCACCGCGTCGGTACTCGCGTCGTGTCCGCGCAGACTCGGAAAGAGCAAGCGGCTCTCCTTGGGGTGATGCAGCTTTTCATGAAATTCATCCACGTAGAACAGCATGGCGTGCAGCGCGTCGAAGTCGGGAAGGGTACTTCGGCGCTTGTGCTCAGCGAGCAGCAAGGAGATCGTGCGCAGCATCGCCGACAGGGCACGATGCTCGCGACGGATGATGGTGAGGCTGGCGTGCGTCATGGCGCGATCTCCTGCATGGTCATGCGCCTAGGATGCCGCGTTCCGAACCGCGTGGCTTGAGGCAGATCAAAAGATCGCAGGGATCGACGGACTTCATCGCAAGACCGTCGGTTTCCGGCGCGCAGTTTGCGCCGCACCTTGGCGCTGACGAGCCCCGGCGATTGGAGGCGCCGAACACCGCGGTGGGCCGACGTCGGCAGGCGGTCGAGACGGCGAATGCGCAACGTGGGTCTCCTGGATGGAAATCCCTGCACGGACCGACCAGGCGACGTTGCAAGGGCGGCGCGACCGGCCGCTCCTGGCCCGCTCCTGGCCGGCCATCACCAGCCAATCAATTTGGATGCCAGAGAGCCGCCGCTCGAGGCCGCTTTCGACCCCGAAGCGGTCAGTGCCGTCAGGGATTCGACGACTGCAAGCAGCCGCTCGACGCTCCAGACCAGCGGCGGCGCGGCAGCGCTGTCCGCTGCAATCGGTTGTCAGGTTTCATTGCGCCCTTGCCGCCGAAGTACGACATGGGTGGCTTTCTCCGACGCAACGAACTGAACGCATTCGTATCCCAGAGCGCGCATGTCAGTCCCCTCGAATAGTCGCTCTCCCCCGCCAAGCAGGACCGGCGATATCGCGACGTGCAACTCATCGATGAGGCCTGCACGAAGATATTGCTGGACAGTGTTCGGTCCGCCGCCAATGCGCACATCCATTTCGTTGGCTGCGTCGCGCGCCCGGTCGAGCGCCTCGTGAATGCCGCCTGTAACGAAGTGAAATGTCGTTCCGCCTTCCATCTGGATGGGCGGGCGCGCGTGATGCGTCAAGATGAAAGTTGGAACGTGATAGGGCGGGTTGTCCCCCCACCAGCCTTTCCAGCTCATGTCGGGCCAGGGACCACGAATCGGTCCGAACATGTTTCTTCCGAGAATCCAGGCACCCACATTCTTGAAGCCCCGCGCGGCGAAGTCGTCATCGATCCCCGTTGATCCACCGTCGGCGCCGAACAGGGCTCGTTGAAAGGTGCGTGTCGGGACTAGCCACTGATGCAAGTCTGTCCCGCCCACGCCGAGCGGATTCCTGACGTCCTGATTCGGACCAGCTCCGTATCCGTCAAGCGAGATGGTAAAGCCCT
Organism: Variovorax humicola; assembly: GCF_037889915.1. Taxonomy (NCBI): domain Bacteria; kingdom Pseudomonadati; phylum Pseudomonadota; class Betaproteobacteria; order Burkholderiales; family Comamonadaceae; genus Variovorax; species Variovorax humicola. The sequence continues at coordinate 8,337 of NZ_JBBKZV010000037.1, forward strand.
CAACTCGGACGCGTGTCATTTTCATGCCTTCCTTTCTATTGACGCCTGAACGTAGAGATTACCGCTGCGCGGAGGCGAAGCACCCAGAGTGGACAGTGAAGGTTTCGCGGCCAAGGTGCCTTGCCATTACGGGTCCGCTTGAGCGAGGGGTCATGCGTAGCCCTGCTTCGAAGCCGCGATGCTTGCTCGCCGCCATGTTTCTCGCTGGCGGGCCTCTGGGGCACGCAGCGACGGCGGCGACCCGCCAGTTGAAGGTCAGCGTCTCCTGTTGCGGAACCGCAGCGGACCGTGGCCTGCCGGTCATCGCCGTCCAACGCGGTTGTCGGAAATAAGGAAGTGGCTATTCGGGGACTCGCGCCATCCGCCGCGGGGCAGAAACCATAGTGGGCGCCTCGGCGGCCGTTCAAGAAATAATGCGGGTAGAGATCTGTCCGCGCAAGCCGCGTGCTTGCCCTAACTGAACGAGGTTCGCTCCGAGTTCGCATCTCGCCAGGACGCGCATTGCGGGGTGGGACGGCGGGGGTACCATGCATGCAACTATGGATCCGCTCTACAGGAAGGCCATTGCACAAGGGTTGGCGGGGATGGCGGTATTCGTCGCCTTGATTTTCTTGCCCGCGGGCACGTGGCACTACTGGCAAGGCTGGCTCTTTATCGCAGTCTTTTCGGTCTCGACCATCGCCTTCACGGTCTATCTCGCCCTGTACGACAGGCCGCTTCTCGAGCGCCGTATGAATGCCGGACCACAGCATGAGAAAGAATGGTCGCAGAAGATCATCGTGTCGCTCATCATCCTCGCCTTTTTTGTCGGTCCTTCAGGGTTTGGAGTGGGTCGCCTGGGGAAATTCGAGCGGCTGCAACCGACATGAAACTGCCCAATCGCACCTTCGTGAATTCCCTCGATGCCTCGGAAAGCGAGCGCTGGTGCGGGTTTCCGGTCTGGCGGGGCTGTTTGTGCCTCCAAGCGACCGGAACTGCCGCGGCGTTTTGACCCACTGGAAAGTCCGAAGGACCTTTTTGTCTTTATCACTTTGCCTCCACTCGACTACCGCGTCGGCCTCTCGCCGGTGCCCGCATACCTGTCCATTGTTGGAGACATCGTGATCGTATTGTCCTTCCTCATTATTTTCTGGGTGTTGAAGGTCAATAGTTTTGCTGCAGCCAACATCAGTGTCGCGGATGATCACAAAGTGATCGACACCGGCCCCTATGCGTATGTGCGTCATCCCATGTACGCAGGCGCGCTCTGGCTATTCATCGGCATGCCGCTGGCGCTTGGCTCGTGGCTGACGATGTGTCTCGTCCCACTCATCCTGCCGGTACTTTTCTGGCGGCTTCTCGATGAGGAAAGAATCCTTCGCCGCGATCTTCCCGGCTACAACGAATACGCAAGCCGTGTGCGCCATCGTCTCATACCGAACATCTGGTAGGAATCGCTGGACGCCCTTGGGCCGAGGCCGTGCGACCGCTGGCGTAAAAGGGCTGGCTCGCGGCGGAGGAACGTCGACCGCATCCTTCGCGTATGGCTGTTCGGGCAACTCATCGTCGGGGCGACGTCGATGTACCTCACCACCGAGCGCGATGAAAGAATGAAGGCGATGCGAGGGTTCCGGAAGACGCGCGGATGACTTCCAGGGCTTCTACAATTTCGATTGCGGTCATCCCTCGAGGGCCGACGCGCTTAGCGAATGAACGCACGAACTCCCTATCTCCAAATTGCCTCCAGCGGCGTCCATGGCCTGGGCGTGTTTGCAACACAGGATCTGCCCGAAGCGACGCTCCTGGGCACCTATCAGGGACGGCGGTTCTCTCCGGAGCAACTCAGTCGGCGACGCTGGGACGACAGCCTGACTTACTTGTTTTCGTTATCGAATGGCGACACGATCGACGGGAGCAGGGGTGGCAATGCCACGCGGCATATCAATCATTCCTGTGCGCCGAACTGCGAAGCGGTGGAGGAGTGGGATGCAAGGGGCCGATTGGTGCTGAGGATCTATGCGCTCAGGCCGCTGTGCGCAGGCGAGGAGGTGTTTCTGGACTATGGCCTCATCGTCGACGAGTCGTACGATGCAACCGACTACCGTTGCTTTTGTGGTGCGGTCTCGTGCCGCGGAAGCATGGTGGCGCCCGCCGGCACGTCGGCATGACGGACCTCGTGGCGGTGAGCGGGCACGCAGGCTCACGGTAGCGCGGGAGCAAGGCCGGCAAGGCACGATCGGCAGCAGCGTCGGCGGACCACCGCAAACCCAGAGAGCAGCCGCGGGACCGCGGGGGCTGCGACACCCGATCAGGGCAGGGCTTCGGCGGACCCTTCGCGTCACCGGCCAACGAAGAGTCGAGCGAAGTGTGCCGTGCTGGGCGAGTTCGATACTCTGTGAGCGCCTCACCGGCCGCCACCGCATGCGCCCCGACCGCTGAAACTGGGCTTGTCGCAGGGCACGCTGCGGGCGTTGGGGCGCCTGGAAGTCAGAAAGCAGTCCAAGACAATCCACCATACACGCCACAAGCAGTCGATTCGGTCACTCGACGACGCGAGTAGCCTGCAACAGAAGTGATGGCGAAATCGTCAGGCCCAGCGCCGTCGCGGTCTTCACGTTGATGAAGAGGTCGAGCTTGGTCGGCTGCTCGACCGGCATTCGGGCCGGATTGGCGCCCTTCAGGATCTGGTCCACATAGCTGGCGGTCCGGCGAACCATCACATTCAGATCAGGCCCGTAGCTCATCAATGCCCCCGACTCGACCCACGGACCCCAGCCCGCCACCACGGCAATCCGCTGCCGTGCCGCGAACTCCAGGACCCGCTGCCGGTTGATCGTCGTGAGCCTCGACGACACCACGACGATTGCTTCCGCCCGTTCCGCCGCCGCTGCCTGCAAGGCCGGATCGAAGTCGCCCGCACTCCTGACTTCGAGCGACTGGACGTGAATGCCGAGGACCTTTCCCGCAGCCTGGGTCTCGCGGTACTCGGGGTCGATATGGTCGGGATTCCAGAGCACCGCGACCCGCGAAATGCCGGGCGCGGCCTGCTTCAGGATCTGCAGCCGCTTGGCCGCCAACTCGGACGACACGAAGGTCACGCCGGTGATGTTTCCACCCGGTTTCGACAGGCTCGCGACAAGCCCTGCCTGCACGGGGTCCTGGCTGGCCGCCATGACGATGGGAATCACGTTCGTGGCGGTCCTGGCGAAAGGGGCCACGTCGCCGCCGAGCGCGAGGATGACATCCGGCTTCAGCGCAACGAGTTCACTGGCCAGGGCGGGAAGGCGCTCAGGCTTTCCTTCGGCAAAGCGGTACAGCGTCGTGAGATTCGCGCCTTCGACATAGCCCAGATCGCTCAATCCTTGCCGGAATGCAGCAGCGTTCGGATCGGCCTCGGGTGCGCTGAACAGCAACACGCCGACGCGCGCGACTTTGCCGGCTTGCTGCGCCTCGGCGGGAGGCGGGGCTGCAAGCAGAAAAAGAACCGCCGCGCTGACGAGAAACGCGGTGATCGTCGATCGCAAGAATGACCTCCATCGCGGTTTGTTCGGCGGCCAATAGGAGGCACACATTGCGCCAGTTCCGCGCGGAGCGCAACCCGAAGTGCCCGCTGCATCGCCTGCTCTGAAATCATCCGATGCTGACTATCCGCTTTTGATCTGAGACTCTTTTGTGATGGGCGCAGGCGCGCGAGCGGGATGAACGCTGCAATCCTTTCAGTGGGCGGTTTCAAGGCTGAAGCGCAACGGGGTTGAGTTATTGAATTGACGCTGGCGGTTGATGGGACGATGCCAGTGTTCGTGCGAACACTTCCAGCGGCGTGTGCCACGCGTGCGTGGCGCGAGGCCTGTTGTTCATGCTGTCGGCGATCCCGTCGAGCTCGTCCTGGCTGAACAGACTCAGGTCTGTTCCCTTGGGCATGTACTGACGCAGCAGGCCGTTTGTGTTCTCGCAGGTGCCGCGCTGCCAGGGGCTGTGCGGGTCGCAGAAGTACACCTTGACCCCCGTCTGGGCAGCGAGATCCGCGTGACGCGACATCTCCTTGCCCTGATCGTAGGTCAGGCTCTGGCGCATCGGCTCAGCAATCGAATTCAGCTTGGCAGAGAAGCCCGCAAGCGCCGAGGCGGCGGTCGCATCGTCCATCTTGGCCAGCAGCACCAGGCGGCTGGTGCGCTCGACCAGCACGCCCACCGAGGACTTGTTGCCTGCGCCCTTGATGAAGTCTCCCTCCCAGTGCCCCGGCATCACCCGGTCGTTCACCTCTGGAGGGCGCACGTGGATGCTGACCATGTCCGGGATCCGGCCGCGACGATACCTGAGCCGAGTGCGAGGCGTACGGCAACTCGCCCAGCGTGTTGCGCTCCAGCTCCCGGCTGATCGTCGACGTCGAGCGCCCGAGCATGCGGGCCATGGCCCGCATGCTCAAAGACTGCTGACACATGCTCGCTATCGTGATCCGGTCCTCGGGTTGAAGCTGCTGGTACCTGGTTCGTTCATTCATGTGCACACCTTATGCGATCAGGTGTTGCACTTCAGTTTTGAGTCCGCCGTGGATACCCTCGAAGCGACCGTGTACCGTGCAGTGCGGCCGCTGATCGCCCTGTCACTCTTGAGCCGTATTGGCGCGCTGACTAGATTGGGATCTGGTTCCACTTCCAGCGGTGCGGCATATGACGATATTCGGAAGCACACGCGTCTTCCTGATCCTGGGCGACCCGGTGGCCCAGGTTCGGGCGCCGCAGGTTTTCAACCATCTCTTCGAAAAGCACGGCGTCGATGCGGTGCTGGTGCCGGCACGCGTTGCCCCGGGCGAGTTCGATTCCTTCGCACATGCGGTTCTGAAGGCCGGCAATATCGACGGCTTGTGGCTGACCATTCCCCACAAGACGGCCATGATGCGAATGCTCGATCGGTGCGACGCACTGGGACATGCCGCCGGCGCCGTGAATGCGGCCCGCCGCAACGCCGACGGGTCGATCGAAGGGGCTTTGTTCGACGGCATTGGCTTCGCCAAGGGTCTCGACCACTGGAAGGTCCCGATTGCCGGTCGCCGCGTGCTGATCGTGGGTGCCGGTGGCGCCGGCGTCGCGATCGCCGCGACGCTCGCAGCCCGCGGCGCTGCCCGAATTGCCTTGGCAGTGCGCGATGTCCAGCGAGCGACCGAAATCGTGGAGCGGCTGCGCGCAGCGTTCAACTGCGACGTGGCGGCTGTGCCGACGCCAGACCCTGCCGGCTACGACCTGGTCATCAACGCCACGCCGCTCGGCATGCAGGCGAGCGATCCGCTGGCCTTCGATGTCGCGCGCCTCGACGATGGCAGTTGCGTCGTCGACATCCTGATGAAGAATCAGCCAACGCCACTGCTGCGCGCCTGCCATGCGCGCGGTATCGCGGCCTATCCCGGCTTCGAGATGCTGATCCAGCAGGTGCCTGAATACCTGTCGTTCTTCGGGTTGGACCATGTCGCGGCCGCAGTGCAGAGCGACCTGTCCGGCGTACGCGCGCTGTTCGAAGCGGCCCAGTGACCGGCGCTTCAGAGTAGCGTCCGCAGCGACAGGGCTGCGTGGCTCAAGGCAGGGACCCATCGGCTGATGACGCGCTCTCGTGGCCACGCGTTCATCTGCAAAGTCATGCCGATCGCTGCCACCACGGTGTCGCGGCGGTCGCTCAACGGCATCGCGACGCCGAGCAAGGCCGGGCCGAGGTGCTCCTCGATGATCCAGTAGCCCAGGTCGCGCGCCGCGCGCACGTGGCGCACGAACTCGTTTGGATTGGTCACCGTCTTCGAGGTGAAGGCAGTAAAGACGTGCTCGCCGATCCAACGCTGCAGGGCGTCGTCGCCGAGCGCCGCGAGCAGCGTGACGCCTGGCGTCACGAGGTGGGCCTGTACGCGCAAGCCTGGATAGAAGCCAACCGACACCAGCCGCGGGCTGTTGCTGCGCGAGATGTAGACCACGTCGTGGCCGTCCAGAACGCTCACGTTGACGGTCTCGCCGGTGCGTGCGGAAAGGTTCTCTTTGGACGGCTGCACGATGCGCGGCAGGCGTGTCGCTGCGTGGAACCGTCCGCCCACACGCAATACGCGCGGTGTCAACCAGAAGCGCTTGCCGTCGGTCTGCGCGTAGCCATGATGGCAAAGCATCAGCAGATGCCGACGGGCTGCGTTGCGACTCAACGAGGTGCGCACCGCCACTTCAGAGCCGCTCATCCGGGAATGATCGACATCGAACGCCTCGATGACCGAAAGGCCGCGCGCCAGGCCTTCGACGATCGGACAGTGTCGAGCGACAATCGGTCGCCGACGCCTGCGTTGCGAATCCACGTTCGTTCCATGGTATCTACCGATGCCCGATGACGCACTTGTGCCAAGCTCGTTCAGCGGACTCGTCATCCACCCACAGGACCCCTTGACAGACCGGTGTCCGCCTTGCGGCTCGTGTGGTTGTGCTCATGCGTGGCTCCGGTTGATGCCCCTAGGGTTGACTCGAAGCGCATCGGGAGCTGCGCCCGAGGACACGCTGCAGGCCAATGAGGAGATCGAAATGACATCGAAGCGACCAACAATCCTGGAATCGCGGCGCGCTGCGATTGTTACGGCCATCGCCACCTTCGCCGCCCCGCTGACGGCGCAGTCCCAGGCGGCGCCAGGCAGGGTTCGCCGCCTGGGCTACCTCAGTGGTTCGGCGCCCGACCCGATCACGTTGCGCAACGCGGTCAATCCGTTTCGCCAGGGGCTGCGCGAGCTTGGCTACATCGAGGGGCAGAACCTTGACATCGCATTTCGCTGGGCAGATGGCAAGTATGAGCGGTTGCCCAGTTTGCTGGACGAATTGATCCGGCTCGCTCCAGACGTGCTGGTGACCGCCGGCCCGCGCCCAGCGATGCTCGTCAAGGACGCAACAAAGACTCTCCCCGTTGTCGCCATCGCGGTCGATGACCCAGTTCAAATGGGTCTGATCACGAGCCTGACGCGGCCGGGCGGTAACGTCACCGGCATTTCGGCCGCGTTCGACGGCATTCTGCAAAAGCGCCTGCAACTGCTCAAGGACATCTTCCCGACAGCGCGCCGGTTTGCCGTGCTGTTCCATCCGGACACAGCGTCGCCCGAGGGCCTCGCCCGGGCCGTTCCAGGCTGGCAACAATCCCTTGGCGTCGCGCTGCAGTTGGTGGAAACGCGCGGCCCGGATGACTTCGATTCGGCGTTCGCATCGATGGCCAGGGAGCGCGTGAACGCTGTTGCCATCCTTGCCGACGCCATGATCTGGACCCAGCGCGCAAGACTCGGCGAGTTGTGCCTCAAGTATCGGCTGCCGTCGATCTGGGGTGGCGCGGCCTATCTCGACGCCGGCGGCCTGCTTTCCTACCAGGGCGACTGGCCCGCCATGTTTCGCCGCTCTGCCGCGTTCGTCGACAAGATCCTCAAGGGCGCAAAACCGGGCGACATCCCGTTCGAGCAAGGCACCAAATTGGAACTCGTTGTCAACCTGAAGGCCGCCAAGGCGCTTGGCGTGACGATTCCGCAGAGTGTGCTCGTGGCTGCCGACGAACTGATCGAATGAAACGCCGCGCGGCCGGCATTCACCGTCGACAACCAGATCGTTGCCAGCCGAGACAGACCCCAGGGAAGCATCGAATGACCGACCGCCGCTGCTTTGTCAAGGCCGATGCGACCCTCATCCCCGCTGCCGCGCTTGGCGGCTTCATGCACGGGGTGTCGCGGCCGGGCTATCAGCCGCTGGCAGGCTTCTTCGGCATGCCGCCGCATGTCTTCATCACATATCGCCGATGGTCGTCTCGCCACGCCCGGCGAACTCATTGAAGCCACCCGCGGCGTGCCGACGAATGCCGGCAACGCAATGCGCGCGCCGACCTCGCTGCCACTTCGCCGGATACTCCCACGGAGGCTTGCTCGCTTTGGTCGCGCTGGGGCGTTCGGCAGCTGTCTTGGTGCTGTGCGTTCCGGCCTGCGTAGGTCAGAATTTGGCCAAGCCGACTTCTTCCCAATGGCCCTGGCCGGGGATAATCGCATCCCGATCGAGCTTGCCATTGAACCGGCGGTGCCAGGGTCAGTTGCCGGCGACATGGTCCGGATGACGCCGCTCAGGCACGCGCTTCGCGCCGGTTTTGACGAATCTGGAGGTCTGACAATGACATCTGTGTCGCGCTACGCTGCTTCGTCCCGCTGGCTGCACTGGCTGACCGTGCTGCTGCTGCTCGTCATGATTCCAGTCGGCATCTGGATCGGCTTCTTCGAGCCGACCGAAGAGGCTTTGAAGATGCGGCTGTACAACGTGCACGAGAGCCTGGGCGTGCTGGTGTTCGTGCTGGTGCTGATTCGTATCGTCAATCGCCGCCTCAACCCCCCGCCGCCGCTGCCGGCCGACATGCCGGCATGGATGCGGTCGGTCGCTCATGCGAACCATATCGGCCTGTATGTGCTGCTGGTCCTGATGCCGGTGATCGGCTTCCTTGCCACCAATGCTTGGGGCTTTCCCCTTTCGGTTTTCAATGTGTTGCCGATCCCGTCCCCGCTGGGCAAGGACGAGGCGCTCGCCAAGGTGCTGTCGTTCCTGCACTTGTGCGGGGCGATCGCGATCGGGCTGATGATCCTGGGACATCTGGCGGGCGTGGTGCACCACACTTTCATCCGACGCGACGGGCTGTTGCGCCGAATGCTGTGAAGCATGCCGCAACGGCTTCGGCAATGAGTGCCGGCCTGCGTTGGCGTCGCGCTGGCTTCGCGCTCGCCGTCGCAGCCACGGGGCTCGGCCTTGTCTGGTTAATGGCTGCGACGCTGTTCGTCGAAAGGGTCGATGCGACGGGCTTGGCGATGCTGCTGGCCTTCGCGGTCACGCTGCCATGGACGGTGGTCGGCTTCTGGAATGCGGCCATCGGCCTGGCGCTGATGGGCTTCAGCCGCAATGCGGCCGGCCTGGCGGCGCCGCATATCCAGGCCGCCGACCCGCGGCAGCGCATCGAGGCGTCCACGGCGCTGCTGGCCTGCGTCCGCAACGAGGACGCGGGCCGGCTCTCTCACAATCTGGCCTGGATGCTCGAAGGCCTGATCGACAGCGGTGAGGCTTCGGCCTTTCGCCTTTACGTCCTGAGCGACAGCGACGAGCCCGAGATCGTGGCGGCCGAGGCCCGCATGATGTCCCAACTGCAGGCGCGCTTCGGCGCGGCCATCGCGCTGCGCTACCGATGCCGCGAGCAGCCGCATGGCTTCAAAGCCGGCAACATCCGCGATTTTTGCGAAAGCTGGGGCCCACTGCACGACTACGCCATCGTGCTCGACGCCGACAGCCTGATGACGCCGCGGGCGATGCTGCGGCTGGTGCGCATCATGCACGCGCGGCCCGCGATCGGCATCCTGCAGACGCTGGTAACCGGGCTGCCCAGCGCCAGCGCCTTCACGCGCATATTTCAGTTCGGCATGCGGCTGGGCATGCGCTCCTACACGCTGGGCGCGGCCAGTTGGCAGGGTGACTGCGGTCCTTATTGGGGACACAACGCCATCTTGCGTCTGCAACCGTTCACTGCGCACTGCAAGCTGCCGGAGTTGCCCGGCCCGCCGCCGCTCGGCGGCCCGGTGCTGAGCCACGATCAGCTCGAGGCCGTGCTGATGCGGCGCGCTGGCTATGAAGTCCGCGTACTGCCGGACGAGGAGGGCAGTTGGGAAGAGAACCCGCCCAACCTGCTCGAATTCATCCGGCGCGACTTGCGCTGGTGCCAGGGCAACATGCAATACCTGCAATTGCTCGCGATGCCTGGGCTTCGGCCCGTCAGCCGCTGCCAGCTGTTGTTGGCGATCGCGATGTATCTGGGCGCGCCAGCCTGGCTTGCCTTCATGGTGCTCGGGCTGTGGCGTGAACAGCCCTTCAGGCCGGACCTCGGGCTCGCACTGTTCCTCATGATGCTGGGCATGAGCGTGGCGCCCAAGCTCGCCACCCTGGTCGACGTGCTTCTGTGCGGTCCACTGCGTCGCGCCTATGGCGGCGCACCGCGCATCGCTTGCGGCATCGTGCTCGAATTCGGCTTCTGGGTGCTCACGGCGCCGGTGGTGGCCATGGCCGTCACCGCATTTTTGCTCGGACTGCCCTTCGGTCGCCGCGTCGGCTGGGTTGCACAGCAGCGAGACGTACAGCGCATCGACTGGCAGGTTGCGTTGCGCGGCCTGTGGCCGCAGACGGCGCTGGGCCTCGTGCTGGCTGGCGTGGTGTTGTTGCGGACGCCGGGCGCGCTCTGGTTCTGGTCGCCCATCCTGGCCGGACTGATCGGATCGATCCCGTTCGCGTGGTTGAGCGCGCACCCGGCGGTCGGCCGCTGGCTCATGCGTTGGGGCCTGTGTCGCATACCGGAGGAAGCTTCGACGGCACCTGGGCCGGGGCCGCTGCGCAGCTTGCCGGTACAGGCGTCGGTGGCGCCGTCTGCCGTACCGGCTGCGGAATGAAGCGGCCGATGTTGCCGCGGCGCGTGGAACGAAAAACCAGCCCCTACGGATTCAATTCGAGCTCGCAATTCGGCAAGCACAGGGAGTTGACGTTCAAAAGGGGTGATGCACTCACTGATTCGAGGAAGCACAGAGCCGCGATCTGGTGCGGGGGCTCCGGGAAGGCATTGCGCCGCTGGGCGTCTGCTGGGATGCGGCCGACCTCGAAGGGTTCCAGACGCGCCCCTACCGCAACGACCACCTGGCCATCATTGCCCATCCGAAACATCCCATCGCTCGCCTGAAGCGTTGCGCCTTCGAGCAGACGCTGGCGTTCGACCACGTCGGTCTGCCCGCCTCGACGGCGGTGCACACCATGCTCGGACGGGCTGCGGCGATCATCGGCAAGCCGATCAACTACCGCGCGGTGGTCAGCACCTTCGACGCGTCGCTGCGCTGTGTTCGTGCAAACCTCGGCATCGCTGTGGTGCCGAGCGAAGTGGCACTCCCGGTCGCGGGCAGTTTCGGAATCAAGGTGCTGCCGCTGTCCGACAAATGGGCGCAGCGACAGTTCGCGCTCTGCTTCCAGGACGAGAAGAGGCTGTCACCGGCGGCCCGGCTGTTGGTGACTCATCTTGAAGGCCTTTCAAGGCCGCAGCGACCGCCTGGCAAGAACAGCCTGACATGAGATCAACATGTCGTACATGAATTCACATCCCAAGCTTGGTAGCGGGCAGTCCTCGGATGCATCGCAGCTACCAGGCGGCCCGCGCCGCCAGGCTGACACCGGAAGTCTCGCTGCGTACCTTTCAATCACTGAACCTCGTCGCACCAGACTTTGAATCCGTCCAGCTCGTTGGGGCCGAAGGTGCTGGACAACGCAACGTCGCTGGCGTCACGCCCCTGCGCAATCAGCACGCGGCCGACGCGGGGCACGTTGTTACGCGCATCGAAGGTGTACCAGCGGTCACCCAGGAAAGCCTCGAACCAACCCGCAAAGTCCATCGTGCCGTACGGCGGCAGGGTCCCGACATCGCCGAGGTAGCCGGTGCAATAGCGGGCCGGAATGTTCAGGCAGCGGCATAGGGTGATCGCCAGGTGCGCATAGTCGCGGCACACGCCTTGCCCTTCCTTGAAGGCTTCAAAGGCCGACCGGGTGCGCCGGGCGTGCTGGTAGCCGAACTCGATGTGCTGGTGCACGAAATCGCAGACCGCCTGAACGCGGCCCCAGCCGGTCGGTCCGGTCCCAAAGCGCTGCCAAGCAAAGTCGGACAGCAGGTCGGTTTCGCAGTAGCGGCTACCCAACAGGTAGAGCAAGGTGGACTCGGGCAGGTACTCCACCGGCGTCTGCGGCGCCGAGGGCGCGACGACGTCCAGCGCGCCGCTGTCGTGGATCACGGTATCCGTACTCAGTACGAAGCGGCCCGCGGGTGCGACCAGGCGTGTACACCAGTTACCAAACAAATCGCGGTACGCAGTGGTGGGCACGGCCGGCTTGGTGAGCAGATGGTCCGGGCGCAGGAGATCCGAGGCGCGCGAGTAATGAATGCTGAGGGTCAGGATCATCGGCGTCGGCTGGGGAAACAGGTAGGCGATTTCAAAACCGAGCTGGATTTTCATCAGCCCATGATGCGCCTTGATTCGCAATTCCGCAGATCTGATCGGTTTGGTTCACGAAAAATATCCGCGCCGCTGCTCGTGCGAATCAGATCTTGAGCGGGAGTTCGGGATGACGCAGCGATATTTCTATTCTGAAAACCCGTGCCGCGACAGTGTCTTGTCGAGGCCTCACAATCGCGCCCCCGATCTTTCGACAAATACCTCCCATGCGACAACTCTCCCCGGCCGGCCAGCAGGTCATCAACGACATCGCGCAGCGCCACGGCTTCAGCGTTGAAGCGACGCTCAGCATGCTGGACTCCGTGATCAATGGAAACGGCAGCCAGGCACAGTTCAATCACCCTGAATTCTCCGGCTCCGGCCAATGGATGCGCGGCGGCATGATCATGCTGTCGGACATGTTCAACAACTACCTGAAGGGCCGCGTCGACGGCCTGTGCAACGACTTGTCGAACCTGGTCGCCAGCCAGCCCGACCTGGTTCGCAGCGGCAGCTTCCAGTCGCAAAGCCAGGGCGGTGGCTACAACATCGGGCAAGCACAGACGAGCTATGGCGGTGGCGGGCAGCAGCAAGGCAACGGCAACTTCGGCCAGGCGAGCCTGTTCGTGCCCGGCACTACGAACGACTGGTGGCCTTCCGACCTGCGCTTTCCCAACAGCACTGGCGCACAGAACGGCGTGCGCTATGCCTACTTCGCGCAGGCGCGGCGCTTGGCCATCGAGGTCAATGGACGCGTCACTGTGTACAACACGCTCGACCACCAGATCGGCGGCTTCGGGCAGCAACAGTCGTACGGCGGCACCCTCAGCTTCAACAGCCAGTACGGCTTGATCGACGTCGCCAGCCTGCCCGTGATCTCGGTCGATGGCCTTGCGCCAATTGTGGAGTCATCTGCCGCGCCGTTCAATGAGCCGGTCAACCCGCTGGCCACCGCGAGCAACGGCAATGGCTACAACAACGCGCCCGCTGGTAACCAGCAGGACGTGTTCGCCACCATCGAGAGGCTGGCCGACCTGCGCTCCAAGGGCGTCATCAGCGATGACGAGTTCGCCAACAAGAAGGCGGAGTTGCTCAGCCGGATCTGAAGCGGGACGGAAGGTCAGTCAGCGAGCGGCGCGAGTTGATTGCGGATCCATTTTTAACTCGATGGCTGCAGGCGTCAGGAGACATTGTCCTGCCAGGCGTAGCTCGACGAAGGGTTCGAAGCGCCAGTCCCGGCTCGATCACTGGAGAAGCAGCGATCCCCGCCACCATCGGCACGCCGCCAGTCTGATGCGGAAGATCACGCGATCGAGCGCTGGCAGCGTGAACCTGCCCCGGCATTGCTGCGGCTGCGAGGCAAAGCGGGCGCGAAGTCTACCCAGGGGACGAATCGGCCTTTCGCTCCGACGCTGTGCACTGCGGGCCGTGGGCGCCCAAGGCCTGGCAAGCGCGTGTCAGTTCAACGTGCATATGTTGCCGTTCGGCGTACGCCATCGCACGTTTCAATAGGGCCTGGCCCTCGTCGATGCGGCCCTGTGCCTGGGCTCGGGCGCCTTGAAGCCGCCACTGCAGGATCGCTGCCGGCGGAAAGCGCCGCACATGCATCGCCAGCGCAGGCTCGAACGCCCGCCACGCTTCTTCCAGGGGCCCTTGCTCGGCGCTGCTGGATGGTTCATGCGCGCACAGCGCCAGCAAGGTGTCGCCCAGTCCCGCGTACCCCTCATGCGCCCACCACGCACTTTGCATGCGACGGGCAGCTGCCACGCCGGCGTACACCGCCGCCCGTGCTGCCGGGACGTCGCCGCTGCGCCAAGCGAGTCGCGCAGCCAGGCCGAGGCGACGTAACGTGTAGGCGGCGTCGATGTTCTCCATTTCCGTCATGGCAAGCACGGCGCGTTCGTAGTGGCTGCGCAACATGACGTCATCGATCGGTTCCAGGCAGAGTCCCACTTCGACCAGCCCGATCGGGCCCCATGCGCGCCACGATTCCCCGGGGCGGCGCAGGGCCAGTTCATCGAGTTCGTGGAAGCGCCGCAGGGACTCGTCGAGCCGCCCCTGGAAGAACGCCAATTTCGCGGAGAGCGCGCGCATGTTCATTTCCTGCCGGCCACAGCGCAGGCGGGCAAATTGCTCTGCCGACGCCTCCAGTTCCTGCGCCAGGGTGTCCCAGTCGCCCAGGCCGGCGAGCACGACACAGCGGCTTTCGCTGAACAGGGCACTCACGCGCAGGTCGCTGGAGGGCTGGCTCGCCTGCAGTTTCTGGGCCCGCGCCACCAGCCGTCGCGCGATGGCGGGGTGCCCCGCGGTCGAGAAAGCAAGCGCGCTCGATCCCACGCGAAGACCGCCGTGCAGGCGCAAGCGTCGAAACAGTACGTCGGCCTCCAGCGAGATGCGCATCAAAGGGCGCTGGTCAGGCGAGAACACCAACAAGCCCATGGTGCAGTAGAGACTGCGCAGGACCAGGGCCGAGAAGGCGCCACGGGACGGGTCGTGCGTCGGCCATTCCTCCAGGGCGAGCAAGCGGCGGGTCGCCGGCATCAGCTCGGCCCAGGGCGTCTGTTCGAGGTCGGCATTGCACAGCCCGAGTTCGGCCAGCGCATGGATGTAGCCGCGCAGTGCGGCCCTGGACGCGCCACAACCGTTGAGCAGTTCGGCGCGCCGCAGCCCCCAGCCTACCCTCTGCCATCGCGGCAGCTCGTCAGATGCCAGCGCCTGCGCCAGCAAGGTCGCGGACTCGGCTTGCCGATCGGCGTGCAGCAGCATGGCTACGGCGCGGTCGGTCCAATCCGCCGCACGCGAGGGCTGCATGCGCCCGGCAACGAGGCGCGCCGCAGCCATCAGCGTCGGCGCCGAGCCGCAAGCGCTGTCGGCCAGCGTCGTCGCCCTGGCGGCAGCCCCTTCATCGTCCGCTGGCAGGTCGGAAAAGGGCGAGACCGATGGCATGCGCTCGTCCAGCCATTGCACGACCCGCTCCATCACCATCGGCTGGGCCGTGGACGCGCCGGGCTGCCGCCGCAGCCAGGCCAGCAGCAAGGGATGAAATCCGAGGCGCCCGTCGCCTTTCGCGTCGCCGCTGCGCATCAACCAGGAATGCGCGCGCAACGTCGCCAGCGCGGTGTCGCCGGCGCCAACGACGCGCGCCAGTTCGGCATCGAAGTCGCCCGGCAGTTGCGACAGCCGCAGCGCGGTGTCGCGCGCGTCTGCATCGAGCAGCGCCCATGAGTCCTCGAGCACGGTGTCGAGGCTGCGGTGCTGATCGGTCTCGTCGCGGTCGTCGTCGACCAGCGGATCGCCTTTGTCGAGGTGCTCGAGCACGGGTGCCACGCCAGCGGTGTGGACGCTGCGGGCCGCCATTTGCAGTGCAAGAGGGAGGCCCCCGACGAGACGACAGATGCGTTGCACGGACTCGGCCTGCGCGTCGGCATCGAAGCCCGGTACGAGCCGCCGCGCGGCCGCGCTGAACAGCCGCACCGCCGGCGCCATGCCCAACCCACCGAGTTCCAGCAACCATTCCTGGCCTCCGCCCACCCGCACGCGCGAGGTGGCCAGTACCTTCACGCCCGGCGCGCGCTCGCGCAGCATTGGCTCGAAGGCGCGCGCCGCAGGGACTTTCTCAAGGTTGTCGAGCACGAGCAACAGCGCCCCCGCGACGTGACGGTCGGCACCGGTGCGCGCCACGATCTGCTGGATCAGGCTTTCGGCGTCCTGCAGCGCGCCACCGCCGTCGCCACGGCCGCTGAGCCAGAGCACGCCGTGACGGCAATGCGGCCCCCACGCTTCGGCGGCGGACTGGGCCAGCCGAGTCTTGCCAACGCCGCCCGGGCCCGTGATCGTGAGCCAGCGGCAGGCCGGGTCGCCCAATCGCTCGCACGCGAGCTCGAATTCGGCTTCGCGGCCGATCAGGTCGGGCCCGGCGGGAGCGATCGATGGTGGCGTGTTCGCGGCATTTTCGGCGGGCGGCTCATGCAATGGCGCCGCCACCGCCTCTGGCGACACGCGCGCGGCCTTCGGCGCACCGGCGTCCGAATGAATGCGTGTGTAGAGCGCGTAGCACTCGGCCGACGGCCTGGCGCCCAGCCGTTGGAGGAGCGCGGCGCGGCAGGCTTCGTATTGCGCGATGGCGGCCGTGCGACGGCCGGTTGCCGCCAGCAGGCGCATCAGCGCCATGTGCGCCGCCTCGTCGGCGTCGTCAACGTCGAGCAGGCAGCGGGCTTGCGAGGCCGCGTCGTCGAGTGCGCCTGCGGCTTCACTGCGTCGAAGCAGATCGTGGCGCAGCAACTGAAGCTCGCGCTGGGCGCGCGGACGCGCTTGCGCGAGCCATTCCTCGAAGCCCTCCGCGCTCCCGACTTCGAAGCCATCCAGCAGCGGCCCACGCCAGGCGTCCGCCGCCGCGCAGCGACAGGCAGGCGCCATTTCGGGCGATGACATGGCCCGGGTCAAGGCGTGCAGGTCCACTTCCCATGCCGCGCCGGGCGCAAGGCCGATTTGTTGAGCATCGACCAGCAACAGTTCGGGCAACCAGCGGCGCAAGCGCGAGAGTGCACCACGAAGGTTCGATCGGGCCGATGCTTCGTCCAGTTCGCTCCAGAGCATCGAGGCGAGCTTCGTGCGGGCGACCGAGCCACCCATCGCCGCAAGGTAGAAGAGTAGCGCCTGTTGCTTGGGCGCAAGCAGGCGCGTCAGCGCCTGGCCGTCCAGTTCGAGCCGCCCCTGTCCCAACAGCAGTACGCGCAATCCCTGCACTTTCAGCCTCTCGATCTGCGCATTGCCACGCAGAAGACACGCTGCAAACACGCCGCAAACACGCTGCAAACACGCCGGGGTTCGATGCTAAGCCCGCAAGTCTGCGTAGCGTCCGTCCACCTGAAGGAGTGAAAGCATGTCGAACACCGCCTCCCCCATTGTCGAGGGCCCCGCATTGGCCCGCGCCTTGCCCTCCACGACCGTACCGCAGTTCATTCGCGAGGCCATCCGGCGCCGGCCGGACGCCCTGGCCATGATCGACGCCCCCACCGGGCGCACCATCACCTGCGCAGCGCTGGACCAGCAGATCGGTCGGGCGGCCGCGGGACTGGCTGCGCAAGGATTCAGGCCCGGCGACACGCTGCTGATCTGCAGCCCCAACAGCCCGGAATGGGTCGTCGTCGCGCTCGCCGCCATGGCGGCGGGCGGGAGCGTGAGCGGTGCCAATCCAGGCTACACCGTGGCCGAACTGGCGCAACAGCTGCGTGATTCCAAGGCGCGCTTTGCCTTCACCGTGCCACCGCTGCTCGATACGGTGCGCCGGGCCGCGGAGCAAACAGGCTGCGAGCACTTCATCGTCGCGGGCGTTGCCGAGGCGGGCGACGCGCTCCCGCTGGCGGGCCTGCTGACAAGCAACGGGCCCGAGCCCCTCGCGTCAGCCGATCCCGACACTCTGGCACTCCTGCCTTTTTCCTCGGGCACGACCGGCGTGCCCAAGGGCGTGATGCTCACGCACCGAGCCATCGTGGCCAACGTCTGTCAGATCGTGCAGGGCAGCGAGTGGCCGCAAGGCATGGTGTCGCTGGCCTTCCTGCCGATGTTCCATGCAATGGGCTTCGTGCTGACCACGCTGTCCGGCCTGGCCGCGGGCGGCACGCTCGTGACGCTGCCGCGCTTCGAGCCCGAGGCCTTTCTTTGCGCCATTGCCAGCCAGCGCGTCACGCATGTCATCGCCGTACCGCCTGTCATGCAGTTCCTGGCCGGACACCCGCTGGTCAGCACCTTTGATTTGTCCTCGCTGCAACTCGTCGGTTCGGGCGGCGCCCCCATGGGCGCAGCGCTGGAAGACCGCGTCTGCGCGCGCCTGAAGTGCCCGACGGTGCAAGGCTACGGCATGACCGAGGTGGGGGCGGTGCTGACGTTGGTGGATACGCGCGGCGCACTGCGTCCCGGCTCGGTGGGGCAGGTGGTGCCGGGCACGCAGGCGCGCGTGGTCGACCCGGCCACGGGTCGCGACCTGCCGCGCGGTGAAGCCGGCGAACTGTGGTTCCGAGGCCCGCAACTATTTGCCGGCTACCTCGGCAACCCGCAATCCACGGCGGCAACGCTCACAGCCGACGGCTGGATCCGCACCGGCGACATCGGCCGGATCGACGCGGACGGCTTCGTCTTCATCACCGACCGGCTCAAGGAACTGATCAAGGTGAACGGCGAATCGGTGGCGCCCGCCGAGCTGGAGGCGTTGCTGATGACCCACCCCGCGATCGCCGATGCGGCCGTCATCGGCCGACCCGATGAATACACGGGCGAGTTACCCGTTGCCTGGGTCGTTCCGCGCAGCGAGCTCGACGCGGAAGTGCTCAAAGCCTGGTTTGCCGAGCGCGTGGCGTCGCACAAGCGGCTGGCCGACGTGGTGGCGGTCGACACAATCCCCAGGAATCCAGCGGGCAAGCCGCTGCGCCGCGTGCTGCGGGCGCGCGATGCCGAACGCATGGAAAGCGTGGGGATGTCGTGAGTCGCGCGATGAGCGCCGCCTTGCGCAGCATCGACGCCGTGTCGCTCGACGCGTGGGACGTCGAGTCGATCCGACAGCATTTCCTGTTTCCCAAGGCGGGTCGTATCGCAACCAACAATGCCGCCAGCACCCAGCCGCCGCGCGAGCTGCTCGCGCTCTACACCGCGCTGGCGCCGCAATACGAGAACGTGCATCGTGGACAGTCCAGCGCATCGCAACACACGACCAGGCTTTTCGAAGCGGCATACGACGACATTGCGCGCTTCGTCGGGGCGCGCAGCCGCAACAACATCGTGCTGGTGCGCAACGTGACCGAGGCGCACAACACCGTCATGTACTCGCTGCTCACCGAGTTTCGCGATGCCACGTGGCGTTGCGGCTGGCGCGCTTCGATCCGGCAAACGGGACGCTCGACCTGGACCATCTCGCGTCGCTGGTCGACGCGCGTACCAAACTCGTGTGCTGTACCGGCGCGTCGAACTTTCTGGGCACCCTCAATCCGCTTGCAGCGCTGCGCGCCATCGCGGATGCGAGCGGCTACGTGCAGCCGGACGGCGAGCGCCGTTCATATCTGTTGATCGACGGGGCGCAACTGGTGCCGGGCAACTTCATCGACGTGCAGGCGCTCGATGTCGACTATTTGTCGTTCTCCTTTCACAAGATGCTGGCGCCCTTCGGCGTGGGTGTGCTGGTCGCCAGGGAGCATCTGCTGGACGCGTCCTTGCCCTTCCTCTACGGTGGCGACATGGTTGCCGAAGGGAGGGTGTTCGAAGGCAGCGTGAGCTACAACGCGCTGCCCTGGAAGTACGCGGCCGGCACGCCGAACATCCTGGGCTCCATCGTTTCGGCGCAAGCGCTGCGCCTGCTGCTCGACCTGGCTTCGCCGTCGGGGCAAGCCCGCTACTTCGACAGCGACAGGTCCATCGAGCGCCGGGACGTCGAGTTCGCGATGCGGCGGGTGTCGACATGGTGCCGACGACTGACTGCGAGAGCACTCGAGCGGCTCGGCGCCATCGAGGGCATCACGATCCATGGCCCCCGCGAGGCGGCACGCCGCAGCGCGCTCGTCGCCTTCGACGTGGCCGGGCACGATCCGTTCGATCTGGCGCGCGCATTCGACGACGCCGGGATCGAGGCACGCGCGGGTTGCCACTGCGCGACGCTCGCGCATCAGGCGCTCGGCATTCGCGCCAGTTGCCGTCTGAGCTTCTACTTCTACAACACCTTCGACGAGGTCGACCATGTAGTCGACGCGCTGGCCGAGATTGTCTCTTCGGGATCCCGGCAGTGACTTCCTGCAACGGCAGGTCCGCAGCGAGGTTCCCCGTCGTTTCCTCCCGACAGGGGAACTCACGCCTGGACGTTCATGTTCCAACCGACACCTGTTCGTGATCCGGGGGCACAAGCGCGCAGGCAGTTCGCCGCAGCCGCGACGCGCCACCAGTGCGCGTACAGGCGGTGAGGGTGATTCGTCGTTCCGCCGTCAAATGTGACGCGTCTTTTGGAAGAAGGCGGGAGGCACCTCGGGCCCCCATGCCCACAAGTGATCGTCCGTCCCTTGCACAATGTCGGCCGGTACGGTGTTGTCATAGAGATCGCCATCGGCGTAGTGTTCCACGCGGAAGCCATCGGGATCCCACCAATAATCAAAGACCTGGCTGCCCAGGACGTGGCGGCCTACGCCCCAGTGAGGACGGTGCGTTCTCATCATCATCCATTCATGCCCCATGAAGACGGTATCGATGTCTTGAACCTCAAAGGCCACGTGATGAACGCTTGGCACATCGGACTTCGTAATCAGCAAGGTATGGTGGTCGCAGGGCGTGCTGCCGCGGTCGCAGCGCATGAAGAAGCCGATGTATTCGTCCTTGGACCCGGGCACGAGCATCGCGTCGGAGACAATCATCCCCAGGTTTTGGACCGCCCAGTCCTTGGCAGCGATTGGATCCGGTACGCCAAGGACGACGTGTCCGAGTCGAAGCACTTGCGCGGGCACGCGCGGTGGTCGCTGAGGCGCATTGAAACGGGCTTTGCGTTGCCCCTCGTTGATCACCAGGGCTGACTGGATTGGCAACGGTTCGAAGTCCGCTATTCCATGAACCAATTCGATCCTGATCCCTCCTGGCAAGAACACATCCACGACGCGCCCACCACCGGGTCGATCCAGTTCGCGGATCCCCGACGCCCCCTCGATTTCAGCCGCGCGCACGAGATCTGCCGGACTCTCCAACTCCATGCCAAAGGCCCTCAGCGAAGGGTCGCCCGATTTCTCGGCGATGTAGACATAGGGGCTGGGGAGTGCGCCTCTCAGATAGGTCGCCTCGTCGTGCCACGCCACCGGCACGAGTCCAAAGTCTGTCATGAATTCTCTTGTGTCGTCCGGGTTGCTCACCCCAAAGACCACATATTTCGCGCCACGAACCTTGATCATCGTCTCTCCTATTGAACAATCTTCAGTGCCATTGCTCGGCACTCGTTGAAAACCGCGGACGGCCAAATAAGACGCAGCACAACCGTTTGGGCTCGCAGCGTCACATGTCTTTCGCACTAGAGCATTCGGCAAGCTCTATCAAACGGAAGCCGCGGATTCCGCGGGAAGACCTTTGCCTGATCACCCTTGCCAAGCGTGCAGATGAAGTTTGTCTTCACCGTCGAGTTGGACCAAAACGCTTCGTCTACCTGGTTGGCGTCGAAGCCGCTCATGGGCCCGCAATCGAGGCCGAGCGCCCGCGCGGCAATGATGAGATACGCACCTTGGAGGCTTGAGTTCCGAAACGCGGTACTTTCCACGAGCGTCGGCTGATCGACAAACCAGCTCCTGGCGTCCGCGTGAGGGAATAGCTCAGGCAATTGGTCAAAGAACCGCATGTCCATGCCAATGATGACGGAGACCGGGGCCTGTCTGACTTTCTCCGTGTTTCCTGGACTTACACAGTCGATCAAGCGCTGCTTGGCTCCCGGGGAACGGACGAAGGCGAACCGTGCAGGCGATGAGTTGGCCGAGGTGGGACCCCACTTCAAGGTAGCGTACAGGCGATGAAGCATTTCGTCGCTCACGGGCTCGTCGAGGTAGCCGTTCTGCGATCGGGCTTCCGTAAATATCTGCTCCACAGTCAGCGTCATCGTCATGTGCACTCCACTTGCGTGTCCAGGTCGGTTCGGATGCTGCGATTCCACCCGTCCTGAATATTCGGCGCAATAAAGCGGCGTCAATAGGCCCATCAGCTTCGCCGACGGTGCTGCCTGAGCCATGACAGCCACTATCACGCGCAACGAATCGGAACATTCGCCCTGCTGAATTGCGCGATTCGCCGATCCTTCCGACCATTGCGGCTCCGAAGTTTCCAACCCAAAAACGGAGATCACCTTGACCACTGGATCCCTCACCGTCCTAGACGATCCGTTCACGCTCGCTCGCCAGTTGTCTGGCCTCAACCTTGTGGACGGCAAACTCGTTCAGGCCGTTTCGAAGCGCACGTTTCCGGTAGTGAACCCGGCAACGGGACAACGCATCGCCGACGCAGCCGATGCCGACTCGGATGATGTCGACAATGTCGTGGCAGTTGCGGTTCGCGCTCAGGTCTCCTGGTCAAAACTACCGGCGCGCGAGCGGGGTCGGTTGCTTGCCGAGGCTGCGCGCGCGCTCTCCGCGCATACGGAGGAGATCGCGCGGCTCGTGGCGCTCGAGACCGGCAAGGCGTTGCGGACAGAGAGCAGACCCGAGATAGTTGCCACGGCCGATGCGTTGGATTTTTTTGCTGGCCTGGCACCCGAGCTCAAGGGCGAGACGGTTCCTCTGAAGCCGACGGCTCTCACCTATACGACGCGGGAGCCCCTGGGAGTCGTCGGGGTCATCATCCCCTGGAACGTGCCGGCACTCATCATGGCTTTCAAGATTGCGCCCGCGCTCGTAGCGGGAAACACAGTCGTCGTGAAGTCCGCCGAAGAGGCGCCGCTTGGTGTACTCCGAGTTGTCCAGATCCTGAACTCGGTGTTGCCGCCGGGTGTCCTCAACATCTTGTCCGGCGATGGTCCAGCGTGCGGCGGACCGCTCGTCAACCATCCCGCAGTGCGCAAGGTGACGTTCACCGGCTCGGTGGCAACGGGCCGGATCATTGCGCACGCCGCCGCTGAAAAACTCATCCCGGCCACGCTGGAGCTGGGTGGCAAGAGTCCGATGATCGTGATGCCCGACGCTGATCTTGCGCAAGCGGTCGAAGGCGCCTTTGCGGGCATGCGCTTCACCCGGCAGGGCCAGAGCTGCACGGCGGCCAGCCGCATGCTGGTGCATGGCGCTGTGCATGATGAGTTCGTGCGAAGACTGGCGGAACGCGTCAACGGGTTGACCATGGGGGACCCTCTGGATGAGGCTACCGACATCGGGACCATCGTTTCGCTTTCGCAGTACGAGAAAGTCAAGCACTACATCGAATTGGGCGAGGCGCAAGAGGGCGCCGTCGCGATCCGCTGTTCCACATTGCCCGAAGATTCCGCCTTGAAGAGTGGTCTGTTTCTGCAGCCTGTCCTCTTTACCGGTTTGACCAACAAGAGTCGCTTGGCGCGTGAGGAGATCTTCGGCCCGGTCACCTGCGTCATCCGCTTCGACACCTTGGACGAGGCTATCGAGATTGCCAACGACAGTGACTTTGGCTTGGCCGCGAGCGTCTGGACGAAGGACATCAAAGTCGCTCTCACTACTGCGCAGAGTCTGGAAGCGGGCCTTGTGCAGGTGAACCAGAACCAAGTTGCGGGCCCCAACATTTCCTACGGCGGTATCAAGCAATCCGGGCTGGGCAAGGAACTGTCACTTGAGTCGATGCTGGACCACTTCATGCACAAGAAGACCGTGATCGTGAATCTGGAGTGATGCAAGTGACTCCGGAAACCATACGCCTGAGCTTCCCCTCACCTCGGGTGGCACGGATCGACCTCGTCCGACCAGAACGAGCCAACAGCTTGCGACCCCGCGAACTGGAGGCGCTACACCACTGCCTCGACGACGCCGAAGCTCGTGCTGACGTGCATGTCCTGGTCATCACGGGCGTGGGCCGGTACTTCAGCGCTGGGTTCGACCTCCCATCATTGGTGGAGCGCACCAGCGGCGCGGTGAGCGCGGACGAGGTTCAGGCGGACTTCGAGCGCGTCGCCAATCGGCTGGAGGGGACGCGATTGATCACGCTCGCCGCGCTCAATGGGCCTGCGATCGGCGGTGCGACCGATCTCGCGCTCGCGTGCGACCTTCGCATTGGCTCGGAGCAGGCGACGATGACCATGCCTGCAGCCCGCTTTGGCCTGGCACTGTACGCAAGTGCGCTGCGCCGATTCTCGACGCGCCTGGGTTTGACTCAGGCCAAGTGGCTGGTGCTCACTGCCGCGACGCTCGACGCCAATGCAATGCTTGCCGCGGGCTTTGTAAGTGAAGTCGTCCCGATCGCCAGCTTCGAGGGGCGAATCTCCGAACTCGCGGCACGGATCGCTTCGATGCCTGGGGACGCACTTGCGGCGATGAAGCAAGCCCTCAATGCAACCGCTCCGGGCTGGGACGAGCTTGCCGCGCAGCGCGCTCACCGCGCGCTTGTCGACGCGATCGATGGCGACCTGATTGCTGCCCGAGTCACCGACGCGATTGCCCAACGAAACTCCTGAGGATTGCCATCTTGAAACTCCAAGCTCGAAGCTCCGGACCGCTGAGTGGTCTTGTCGTCGTCGATCTGACGCGAGTACTGGCCGGCCCCTACTGCACCATGATCCTTGCCGATCTCGGTGCGCGCGTGATCAAGGTGGAAATCCCGGAGAAGGGCGACGACGCGCGCCAGGTCGGGCCTTTTGTCGCTGAAGGCGAGGAGGCGATCTCTGCATACTTCTTCTCGATCAATCGCAACAAGGAGTCGATCGCGCTCGACCTGAAGCGAGCCGAAGACCGCGTCGTTTTCGATCGACTCCTCGAGAGCGCGGACATCCTGGTCGAGAACTTCACCCCGGGTACTCTTTCAAGACTTGGCTACTCGTGGGAGAAGCTGCATCGCGAGCATCCGCGTCTCGTACTGGCGTCGATCTCCGGGTTTGGTCAGACGGGTCCGTATCGCGACCTTCCCGCGTACGACATGGTGGTGCAGGCCATGGGCGGGCTGCTCAGCCTCACCGGTGAGGAGGGTGGAGTTCCGACTCGGGTGGGTGTCTCGATCGGCGACCTGGCCGCCGGAATGTTCGCCGCCATTGGCATCCAGGCGGCCGTGTTCGAGCGCATCCGTACCAGTGTCGGAAAGCATGTGGATGTGGCGATGCTTGACAGCCAGGTGGCATTGTTGGAGAACGCGCTTGCGCGTCTTCAAGTCGACAAGAGGACGCCCGCACCGATAGGTTCCCGCCATCCATCGATCACGCCCTTCGGCCTCTTCCAGGCCTTGGACGGCCAGCTGGTGGTGGCGGCCGGAAACGATGCGATGTTCGTGAAACTGTGCGACGCTCTCGGCACGGTTCATCTGTGCGATGACCCGCGATTTTCGACCAACGCGGCCCGGTGCGAACATCATTCGGACTTGAAGAGGCAGATCGACGCGGCACTCGCGTCGAGGTCGGTGGGGAGTTGGCTGGAGCATCTTCGCGCGGCTGGCATTCCCTGCGGTTCGCTCAACGACGTTGAAGATGTGATGAGTGATCCGCAGGTCATCGCGCGCGGCATGCTGGTCGAACTTCCGATCGGACGGGATCGCCGGCTCAAAGTCGCCGGCAATCCCATTCAGTTTGCTGGTTCGCCGCCGGCACGACCTATCCGAGCGCCGCGTCTTGATGAACATCGCTCGGCGTTGCTGCAAGAACTCGGCCTGGAAGGGGCCGCGACCGTGCTATGACGGCGATTCCGTGCTCCGTCTCAGGCGTCGCGAGCGTCCCACGCGCCGCAGCGCCGGACCGCCTCGCGGAACCAGCGCTGGGCCGCGTGGCGGTGGGTTCTCTCGTGCCAAACCATGGAGATGGTCGGATTCTCCATGGCGAAGGGCAGGGCGAACACCTGAATGTCGAAGATGCTTGCGTAGTGCGTCGCACCTGTCCTTGCCATGCTGGCCACGAGGTCGCTGCAGGCGACGGCCTGTGCCAGACCGAAGGCCGTCTGGGTGCGAAGCGCCACGCGTCGGCGCAGCCCTTGTTCCTCGAGGGCACGATCCACCATCACTTCGAGCGCAAACGGATTCGTTGTCGCGGTGCCGCGGCGCGCGTGCGCCGCAGCGATATAGGTATCGAGATCCAGGGAGCCGCGAATGACGGGATGGCCGGCAGCCACGATGCAGGCGAACTTGTCCACGTACAGCTCCACAGCCCGAAGCCCTTCGGAGAGATCCACGAAATATCCGATCATCAGATCCACCTCACCGCTCTCGAGCCCTTCGCGCACGCGACTCTGGTCGGGGGCCACAAGTGTCACCTCCATGCCAGGCGCTTCCCGACGCATCAGGGGCAGCAGGTGCGGCACGAGGAGGGCGCTTGTGTAGTCGCTGACCGCAACGGTAATTCGCGACGTCGACGCCAATGCATCGAAGTCACTTCCTTCCGACATCAGGCTGGTAAAGGCCTGCAGGGTGCTGCGCACCAACGCATGCAGTTCGACGGCCCGCGGGGTCGGAACCATCCCACGTGCTGTTCTCACCAGCAGTTGATCTCGAAAGATGTCGCGAAGCCTGGCAAGCGCATTGGACATCGCCGGCTGGCTCAGGCTCATCCGTACGGCGGCATGTGTGACCGACCCTTCTGCCATCAACGCATCGAAGCAAGCCAAGAGATGAAGGTCGACGCTCTTCAGATCAATCATCGTTCGAATCTTTCCGGGACTATGGCTGTCCAAGCCACGGGTGCTTGGCGACTTCTACCTCATCAGACTAACACCGGTGCATGCGACCGCCAGACTCCGGCGCGTTGCCTCGACGCGCATTTGACCACCGTCGGTGGTGCCGGTGCCTGCGCGCGAACGGGACGTGCACCTGTTCGCATCCCGCAACTTCAGGTCTGAAGCTGCATTTCCCTTCCCCAACCAACCTGAGACTGATCTCATGAAACTGATTGCCTACCGTTCAACCACTGCCGGAGATGCCTCGCCTACTCAAATGGGCGTCGTATTCGACGACAAAGTTGCACCTTTGACCTCGCTGGAATCTTTCTACGCGGACGTTTCCGCGTGGCGCGCCAAGGCGGCACTCCTCCAAGAGGGCTCGTTGCCGCTCGCCGACTTGACGTTGGCGGTACCCGTTCCGCCAACGTCCAAGGTGATTTGCGTGGCGATCAACTATGTGCTGCACGGCAAGGAAGGCGGACTCCCGATGCCACCCTTTCCCAATCTTTTCGCGCGCTGGTACTCGACACTGGTGCCGACCGGGACGCCAGTTCCTGTGCCGGCATCGGAACCTGACGGAATCGACTGGGAGGTCGAACTGGCGGCAATCGTGGGCGACACGATGACGGATGCCTCCCCGGAGCGCGGGCTCGAAGGTCTGCTCGGATATACCGTCTTCAATGACCTCAGCGGCCGTGCGTCGCAACTGGAAGCCATGACGCTGAGCACCGGCCAGTGGGGCCTCGGAAAGAACCTCGACAACAGCGGCGTGATTGGCTCGTATATCGTCACCAGCGACGCTGTCGACGCTGACAACCTGCGGCTTACCACCACGCTGGATGGCGAGTCGATGCAAGATGGCACGACGGCGGACATGGTGTTCACGTTCGGGCCGCTGATCGAACACATCAGCAAGACAATAACGTTGCGTCCCGGCGACGTCATTGCGAGTGGCACCCCCGCAGGTGTGGGGTTTGGCAAGAAGCCGCGGCGGTACGCAAAGCCCGGCTCGGTGGTTGAGGTCAACGTGCATGGCGTTTGCGCAGTGACCTCGCCAATCGTCGATAACGCATATAGGCAATAGCGACCGTGCGGCTGCATCGAACTTCAGGGGCCGTCGACGCAATTGCCTGCTGCGGCGATCCCCGGGGCTGAATGATTGCCCCAGGCAATGCCGAAGAGGTTCGACAGGTACGGTGAACGGCGATCATCGGCATGGACTTGACGTTTTACGATCAATTGCCCAAGCTGCTTGCCGGTGCGCGGCTGTCGTTCGCCGACAGTCCTGACATTGGAAATGTGGGGGCACCCACGTGAGAATTAATTTCCTGTGCACGCTGGGCGTCGAGGATTCGGTCAAGCTCTTCGCGCGCAGCCCGCGGCTTGCATTCGAAGAGGCGTGCAGATTTCTGTAGATGGCCAGGATGAAACACCCCCGAAGCACCTGCGGCGCTTGCCCCTCAAGGGGGCGCACCTGGCGGCCCGGCAAAGCCGGTTCCGCGGGTGCCCACGAACAGGCTCCGCTTTGCTGGCCCCGATTTCATTGCGTCGCGGAAGACGCTCGGCGTCATGGACCACTGACATGAGACCGCTTCGAGTCTGGATCGTATTGTTGTTTGCCGGCCTTCTGGGGCTCTCCGGCGTCGAACGGCTGAAAGAGCTGACGGAGCTCGCTGGTGCTGCCATCCAGTGACACCCTCGTCATGCGCCGACGCATCCGCCAGTTGCTGCTTGCCTGCGTCGCCGTCACCGCGCTCGGTCTCTCGGGCTGCGCCACACTGCAGGACGAAGGGCGGCGCAACTACACCACGGCGATTTCTGCGCAAGGTCCCGCGACGCCTTTGGATGGCGTTTCACGGGCTTCGATGACCGGCGCCGAGCCGGGCGCCAGCGGCTTTCGCTTCCTCCTTGGCCCCAGCGGCTTGGATGTTCGACTCTTCTTGCTGCGCGGCACGCAACGCTCGCTCGATTTGCAGTACTACCAACTACGCGACGATGCTACCGGCCGGCTGGTGCTGCGCGAGTTGCGCAATGCGGCCCAGCGCGGAGTGCGTGTGCGCCTGCTGCTGGACGACCTGTATACCGACGGATTGGAGCCGTTGCTGGGTGGCCTGGGTGAATACCCCAACGTCGAAATACGCCTGTTCAACCCCTTCCCGACGCGTGGCAGCGTGTCCAAGCGCTTCGCCGCAGCGCTGTTGGACTTCAACCGGATCAACCATCGGATGCACAACAAGCTCTTCATCGCGGATGGCGTGCTGGCCGTGACCGGTGGGCGCAACCTGGGCGACGAATACTTCATGCGCAGCACTCTGTCGAACTTCTTCGACTTCGACATGCTCGCGGCCGGCCCGGTGGTCGCGCAAATGGCCAGCTTGTTCGACGAGTATTGGAATGCCGAGCAGGTGCGTACCGCCCCCTCGGTGCTCCGCCCGGCCGATCCGCCAGATGTCTTGCGCCGCGCCTTCGATGCGCGGGTGGATGGCGTCGGCACGCTGGACCCGATGCCCTTTCACGGACTGGATCGATTGGGTCTTGCGCCAGTGGTTGACGAATTGATCGCCGGCCGGGTGTCGATGGTGTATGGCAGCGCCCAGGCTTTTGCCGATTCGCCGGCCAAAGCCTGGGGCGAACTGGAAACTGGGCGTCTGCCCAGCGGCGCCTTGTTGGACAACAGCCGTCGTCTGCTGATCGCCGAGTTCGAAAGTGCGAAACGCGAGGTCTGGCTCGCGTCACCGTACCTGGTACCCGGTCCCGAGGCACTACGGGGCGCACGCAATAGTGCCCGGCGCGGCGTGCGCATCGGCCTCATCACTAACTCGCTGGCCGCCACCGACGAGCCGGTGGTGCACACCGGCTACCGGCGCTACCGCGACGACCTCCTGCGCGCCGGCGTCGAGATCTTCGAACTGCATCCGAATCTGGGACAGCGCCTGCTGCTGCCCGGCGAGGTCGCGAACACTTCGCTAGGTCTGCACAGCAAGGCCGCCGTAATCGACCGCGAGCGCCTGGTCATCGGCTCGGTGAACTTCGATCCTCGCTCGGAAGCGCTGAACACCGAATTCGGCGTTTTCATTCATAGCCCTGAACTGGCGGCCAAGGCTCTCGGCTTGCTGGAACTGCTCAAGCGAGAAGCGTCTTACCAGGTGCGACTGAAGCAAGGCAAGCAGCGTGACCTGGAATGGGTATGGATGGACAAGCGCAACGGAATGGAGGTAGTCGATGACGAGCCCGGCGCTGACCTTTGGACCCGCACGAAGCTTTACATCCAGTCGCTCCTGATCCCGGAGTCGCTGCTGTAGACAAGGCCCGGGGGGCGGGCTCAGCTTGAGAGCCTGCGAGGCTGGCGGGTCGGTGACGAGCCTGTCCTGCTTCGGTGGTGATTTGGTGCGTCCCGTCGCCCTCCGTTCAGACGCCCTCGATGATGCGGATCTCGCGGTCGGCGCCGTCGCCCAGC
Source organism: Variovorax humicola (assembly GCF_037889915.1). NCBI lineage: Bacteria > Pseudomonadati > Pseudomonadota > Betaproteobacteria > Burkholderiales > Comamonadaceae > Variovorax > Variovorax humicola. The sequence continues at coordinate 38,104 of NZ_JBBKZV010000037.1, forward strand.
GCGGCCAGGGCTGCCTGGTATGCAGGGCTGTCATGTGCAGCCATTGCCTGTTCGACGCTGTCGAATTCGATCAAGACCGTGCGTTGCATCAGGCCGAGCTCGTAGACCTTGGATGGTTCGCCGCGCGCCAGGAAACGCGCGCCATTTGCAACGAGCGCAGGGCCGGCCAGCTTCGCGTACGCGGCGAGCTTGTCGGAATCGTTGACCGCGCGATACGTGCTGACCCAGTAGGCTTTTGGCATGGGGCTTCGTTTCAGTCCGAGTTAAACGCCCGACTGTGCCGCGAGTCTCGATCTTCTGCAAGCCTGTGTCACGTCCGATGCAAAGGACGGGGCGCTCCGCCAACTGGCGACTCGACGCTGCGAAGCCCCGCTTGAAGAGGCTGCGCTGCAGTTCACCGGACCAACTCGGCCCAGGTCGTCCGGACGAACCGTCCGATCGCCGCGTTTTGCCCGATCAACGAGAAGCGGGCGTTGTGCGCGTAGTCGGGTAGGTTGATCATCTCCGTGGTAATCGCTCTGAGTCCCGAGTCAGGCGTCTTCGCATGGTGAATGAGCACCTTGCGCACCACTTCTCGCGTGCATTCCAATGCAGCTGATTCCCATGGCGAGTGCCATTCCCCAGGACCAGGCTGCTCGAATGGGTACAGTATGCCGCGGCCAGGCACCCCAGTGCAGTAGTCGAAAAGAGAGTGCTGGGGCACTGCAGCAACTGGCTGGGTAGTGTCCAGGATGGACCAGGCATTGCGTGGTCCATTTGGAGCAACGGAGCGAATTTGCAACCAACGCACGATCCCCATCTCCAGCCATTGGTCAACCAGGCTGTTGTTGCGGCGCGGATCGAGCTCGACGCGGCCAGCGGTCACATCGTCGTACAGCCCGCACAGCCGAAGTTCCTCGTCGTTTCCCATCTTGAAGATCACGTGGCTGTAGTCCAGTGTGAAGTGGAAGGGCACACCACGGCTGCGCACTGCGTCTGCGACCGGGATCACTCTGCGTGGATCCTCGCTCCACATGTTGACGTGAAGTTCCAAGGTCGGCTCGACTCCCAGGGGCATGCCTTGGTCATAGGCTCTCAAATAGAACTCGGCGACCTCCCGGTCCGTGATGGAGCGGCCGTTGGCGTCATGCCAATGAATCATGATGTTGTGCTGCCGAGCGCCGACAGCCGCCGCAAGGCGCAGCTTTTCCGACAGCAGCTCCTCGTCCTGGCCAAGCACGTAGAACCAACTCGCCGTCAGGACGGGCAATTCATAGCGCTCGATGCAACTCAGGTAAGTATCCAACTGATTCGCCATCGGCAGCCGATCGAAGCTGTCGAAGACACCCGCTTCATGGACCAGTCGGAACTGCTCTTCGATCGACGGTTCCGTCAAGGAGACAGGCGCGGCGATCGAGGACGCTTGCGCCCCGCGCCCATTGCAGCCAATCGGCGGAAGTTGAATCTGGGAAACCATGCGGGTCACGATGCGTTGCGGAGCTTGCGGATGAGGTCCTCGGACGGTTGCAGCTTGCTGCCATCGACATAGGTCCCAGCCGGCATCACGCCCTTGCCATCTTTCAACGCAGTTCGACCCACAAAGATTCCGAGAGTGGATTGGTTGTCCTGCGGCCTGAACACGACGGGACCAAACGGCGACAGGAACTCAAGCCCACGGAACGCGGCAACGAGTTTCTCGGTCTCGGTGGAACCCGCTTTCTGAATGCCAGCGGCCAGGGCCTTGGCACTTGCGTATCCCACAACCGAGTTGAGGCGTGGATAGTCGTTGTACTTCTTCTGGTACGCGGCCAGGAAGGCCTTGTGTTCCGGCGTGTCGATGTTGGCGTATGGGTAGCCGGTCACAATCCATCCGTCAGGGGCATCGTCCTTCAGGGGATCCAGATATTCCGGCTCTCCGGTCAGCAGGCTGACGACATCTCGGCCCGTGAACAGCCCACGGTTCTTCCCTTCGCGCGCAAACTTCGTCAGATCGCTGCCGAACAGCACATTGAATATCGCATCTGGTTTCGCGTCTGCGATGGCTTGCGCTATGGCACCCGCATCGATCTTTCCCAGAGGAGGCGACTGCTCTGTCACGAATTCAACATCCGGCTGCACCTTCTTGAGGTTCTCCTTGAAGGCTGCAACGGCGGCTTGCCCGTACTCGTAATTGGGGTAGATCAACGCCCAGCGCTTTTTCTTCAGCTTCGCAGCCTCGGGGACGACCGAGGCTGCCAGCGCATACGTGCCCGATCGCAGGCGGTAGGTATATCGGTTGCCGTTGTCCCACACCACCTTGTCGCTCAATGGCCCGGTGGCCAAGAAGAACACCTTCTTCTGCTTGGCGAAGTCGGTGAGTGCAACACCGACATGCGAAAGCGTCACTCCGCTGAGTACATCCACCTTCTCCCGTGTGAGCAACTCTTCCGCCATGCGCACGGCGTCGCCCGGGTTGGCGTTGTCGTCGCGGAAGATGGTTTCCATCTTGCGGCCAAGCAGGCCGCCAGCAGCGTTGATTTCGTCTTGTGCCAGCAGCCATCCCTGCCGGTAAGGCACCAGGTTCTGCGGCAATGCCTTGTAGCTGTTGATCTCGCCGATCTTGAGCGTGTCCTGCGCGCTCGCAGCGCCTGCTGCGAGGGCGAAGCCGGCCGCCAGAAGGCGGATGGAACGAAAACTTGTCGCGTTCATGAGCTAACTCCTTGTGGGGAAAAGGGAAGGCTGGTCTGCTTTGTCAGGAGCCGGAAGACGCCATTTCTTCGACGATGCGGCGCATCTTGATGGACGATGCGTCCAGGGCAAGATTGATGCGCTTCCATTCGCGCGGCTTGTCTTCGTTTCGCTGGATTGCCTCGAGCACTCGCTTGTCCTCGTTGAAAGCCAGTCTCAAACCCGCGAGCAGCCGGTCGTCGATTTCCGGACTTGATGGCGAGTTCTTCAGGCACAACCAGTGCTGCATGCAACTGTGCTGATCGATCGGGGTGATGAAGTGGCAGGCGAACATCCGGATGCAGTCCTCCCGGTTCCCCTCGGGAGCGCCAGTGCCCGTGCGCGCGGATCCAAAGTCGATGACGGCGATACAGGGTGCGTGGTAGTGGTAGTAGTGCCAGCGGTCTACGTTGGCACCGCCGAAATCCTTGAGGCCCTCAAATACCGGGATCAGGGGACCGTCGATCACCCAGCGCCAGGTGATGACCTTGTTGCCTTGGCGTTCATGCTGGACACGGGTCTCTTCTCGGCCGGCGCTGGCCAGCGTCGTCTTGTGGACATAGACCACATGGGTCGGATCGCACAAGTTGTCAGCCAGACTCAGGTAGTTGGCCTGAACCGGCAGCGCGTCTCCCTCCACAACGCTATAGGCAGGATCGTCGTACTCCGCGAGATGGAAAACCTCGCTGCCGTTGGCCTTCGCGGGATCCCCCATCCACACCCAGACCATCCCCATGCTCTCGGCGGTGGGATAGCTTCTAACGCGAGCGCCTGTCGGTGCGCGTGCCATGCCTGGAGCGGACACGCATTGCCCGCTGCAATCGAAAGTAAGGCCGTGATAGCCGCACTCCACCGCGTTTCCGCGCAGCGTGCCCAACGACAGGGGTGCCAAGCGATGGGGGCAGACATCTTCGAGTGCGGCGACTTGCCCGTCCTCGGTACGGTAGACCACCAGATCTTCCTCGAGAACTCGCCGCGTAGCGAGTTGGCGTCCGATATCTCGCGACCAAGCAAGGGGATACCAGGCATCGTATGCGTAGGGGACATTCATCTGGGGCACTCCATTTCGGCGTAGATCGTTGCGGCGTGCCGCTCCGAGGGTAGGTAGGTACACGTCTAGCATGACCCATGCCTGCATATTAGTTAAGTAGGTTCTCCATGAAATTGGAGTAAACACTTAATTTGTGCGAAATTTCGCCTGTGTCTGGTGCGCCGATCCCAGCTTGGCACCGCTTTGGGCACGGGGACGCGAACGTTTCGCAACGCCGCTCGATCAATCCGAAAAGTCGGCGACCGCGCAATCCCCACATCGCAGAGCCGAGACGACGCCGGATTACTTGTCTGCGAAAGCGCGTTCCACCACGTAGTCGCCGGGCGTGCTGGTGTTTCCTTCCCTGAAGCCACGGCGCTCGAGGATTTCCTTCATGTCTACCAGCAGGCCCGGGCTTCCGCAGAGCATCACACGATCTTCTCCAGGATTCAGGTCCGGCAGACCCAGGTCATCGGTCAGCTTGTTGGTTTCGATCAACTCGGTGATGCGGCCCATGTTGCGGAATTCCTCCCGCGTGACCGTCGGGTAGTAGATCAGTTGCTTCTCGATCATCTCACCCAGCAGTTCGTGATTGGGGAGGTGGTCGACCAGCACATCGTGGTAAGCCAACTCGTCCACCTGCCGCACGCCGTGCACGAGTACGACCTTCTCGAATTTCTCGTAGGTCTCCGGATCGCGGATGACGCTCATGAAGGGTGCGAGCCCCGTGCCGGTGCCGAAGAGATACAAGCGCTTGCCAGGCAGGGTGTAGTCGATCAGCAGGGTCCCGGTCGGCTTGCGGCCCACGATCACGGTATCGCCTACCTGGATGTGCTGCAGCCGTGAAGTGAGCGGACCTTCCTCGACCTTGATCGAAAGGAATTCGAGGTTCTCCTCGTAGTTGGGGCTGACGATGCTGTAGGCACGCAACAGCGGCTTGTCGTTGACCTTCAGGCCGATCATCGTGAAGTGGCCATTGGAAAAGCGCAGGGCTTGGTCGCGGGTGGTGGTAAAGGTGAACAAGCGGTCGGTCCAGTGATGGACCGAAAGGACCCGTTCTTCGCTAAATGCACTCATGGTGAATCCCCTTGTGGTGGTTGCCGGTCTCCGAGCAGCCAAGCGATGCTGCGCGGTTCGTTGATGTAGGGAACCCTACATGAACGAAATGCGATGGTAGTGGCTTCGGACGGAGAGTGCAACCCTTCAGGAAGCGGACGCTTGAATCGGATCATGAGCCGCGATCTTTCGGCGAGAACCATGTTGATGGGCCGCGACGGAACTGCTACATTCCAAAAATGTAGGGAGTACTTAACTAATCAAAATTCCGGATTTCAACATCATGACCGAACACACCAAGACCGATGGCTTGCCAGGCATGGACGTGCCGGTGCTGCCCGAACAGGGGGCACCCGGATTGACGAAGTCGCCGCTACGCAACGACCGCATGAGCGCCGCAAAAATGGAATGCAATGCCTGCCCGGTGCTTTGTCAGATTTCAGAAGGGCGAACGGGGGCGTGCGACCGCTATGCGAATCGGGGCGGAACGCTCGTGCGCGTCGATCCGGTCCTGCTGCTGCGCCGGGAATTGGCGAACGACGCGCCCGCCCTGGTGCCCTTCGTCCGGCCGTGTGGCGAACTGGAAGGCGAATCGGAAACTCCGGCCCGGGAGACCGCGCTGCCGGTGAGGGATTGGGATGGCGACCTTCTCCTGGCCGACAAGATCTTCGTCACCGGCGTCGGTGCCTCCACCACCTATCCGGACTACAAGCCTGCGCCTTTCATCGTTGCCTCCAAGGCGCGGGGAGTGGACATGGTCACCGTCGTCACCGAAGGCATCTTCAGCTACTGCAGCGTGAAGGTGAAGATCGACACGGACCGTTTCCTTGGCAGCGAGCAGGCGAACGTGCGCTACAAGGGGGAGGTTGTCGGACACGTCACGACGGCGGAGTATGGTTCCCAGATGCTCTCGCTCGGCGGCGTGCACCATCTCACCGGTGGCAGCAAGAAGGAAGGCCGGATGACGCTGGAAGTGATGCAGCACCTGTGCAACAAGCAGGCGACCGAATGCACGATCGATGGCGGCTCGAGCCTGGTCATCCAGGCAGGCAAGGCACCGATCGTCAACGGCGTGCATGAGCAGCGCATGCGCGTAGGCTGCGGTTCCGCCACCGTCGGCATCTTCGCCAGGCAACTCCACGGGCTGGCCGACGAGGTGGTCGTGGTCGATGATCACATCACTGGCGTACTGACCGAACACCAGGCGGGACGCTGCCTGGCGATGCAGCCCTCGGGTATCCAGATGCGAGGACGAAAATCCACGCCGGGACGCTACTTCCAGGTCGCCAATCCGGGCAATGGCTGGGGCGGCACCGACATCGCGAATCCGCTCTCGATCATCGAGGGGTGGGAGCCCGGCGCTGCTCGCCCCGGCTTGCGCTTGCTCATGACCTCCACCACCGGCGAGCAGGCGCAGTGGTACGTGTTGGACGAAGCGTTGCAACCGGTGCAGCAGTCCATGCCGGCGGCCGTGCGCAAGGTTGTCGAGCGAATCGGCGAAAACTGCGAGCCCTCGCTGTGCACGGTGCTCTTCCTCGGGGGCGCGGGCGGGTCGTTGCGAGCCGGCGTCACAGAGAATCCGATCTTGCTGACGCGCGCGATCAAACGCGCATTGGTCAACGTGACCTGCGGCGGGGCGCCTGCCTACGTGTGGCCGGGCGGCGGCATCACCGTGATGGCGGACGTCCTGCGCATGCCGGACAACAGCTTTGGCACGGTACCCACGCCCGCGATCGTGGCGCCGATCGAGTTCAACATGTGCCTGGCCGACTACGCCGCGCTCGGCGGACACATGGAACACGTGATGACGTTGGAGCAGGCGCTGGCGCGAGGTGCGTGGCAGGACGACGGCGCACCGACGCAGCGCCAATGGTGCCGGCCGGATATCAGCAATGCCTGGCCGCTCGGGGAGCAGCCCATGCTGGGTTGAACGTTCCAACCAACCGAAAGAAAGTCAAATGATCTGTTCGACGCCATACCCTAACTCGGCGAAAGCCTCTATGCCAAAGGATCGTTCATGACCCATGTTGTCAGCGACAGCTGCATCCGCTGCCGATACACCGACTGCGTTGATGTCTGTCCGGTGGACTGCTTCAAGGCCGGCAAGGATTTCTTGGTGATTGATCCGGATGAGTGCATCGACTGCGCCGTCTGCATCCCGGAATGTCCAGTGAACGCGATTTACGCCGAAGAAGATCTGCCCGACCATCTGGGGCATTTCGTGGCAATCAACGCAAAGCTTGCCAGGGAGTGGCCCTTGATCACGAAAAGGGAGCAACCGCACCCTGAGGCAGAGAAGTGGAGCACTGCAACCAACAAACTGGGCACGGTCACTCTTCAGGGCTCTTGAAAGCCGAGCGGCCGGGGATCACGCCCCACGCCCGGCACGTTGTAGAGGAATCTCCGCTCGAAAGGGACGCCGCACAGGCGCTGCGTTTGCGTGGCGCCCGTCGCCTCAAGCCGTCACTTGCGAACGATCCGCAGAACCGAGTCGATGACGAACGCTTCCCAGCGCCCACGCTGCGCAGGCGAATCGAGGTCCTCGCCCAGGAAGCTGCTGAGCGTGTACTGATTCGACGTGTAGAAGTACCCGGATGCCGTGATGAGCAGATAGACCTCTCGTGCACTGATCCCCTGTCGGAAGACCTTTTGCTCAACGCCCTTGGCAAGGATGGCCTCGATGATCGAAACCGCCTTCGAGGAGTACTCGCGCGCGCGCTTTGACTTCGCGATGTGGCGACCTTTGTGGAGATTCTCGGTGTTGATGAGCGTGACAAACTCAGGATGTCGGCGGTAGTAGCCGTGCACGAACCGGATCACTGCGGTCAATGCATCCATGGGGCGGGAAAGATCGAAGGCAATCGCCGATTCCGCATCGTCCATTCGTTGGTAGACACCTTCCAGCACCGCAACGAAGAGGCCTTCCTTGCTGCCGAAGTAGTAGTAGATCATGCGGTCGTACGTTCGCGCGGCCTGTGAGATCTTTTCCACGCTGCCACCTGCAAAGCCATGCTGCGCGAACACCTTCGTCGCTGCCTTGAGGATGGCATCGCGCGTTGCCTGGGCCGTCGCGTCGCGGGAGGTTCCCTTCCTTGCGCGCTTGGAGGAGGGCACACGGGCAGCCTCGCCCTGATCGACGGATGGCTTGTTGTCGTTGTTCACTGCCTGCGGATTCTTGAGGGTCATTGGGCACGGTGCGTCAAAGCGATGGGTGGTTGCCAGCGGCTGCCTTGCAGCGCAGTACCTGCTGGCGCGAAATGGAATGGGGCAATCCGTGTCGCAGCAATTCCACGATGGAAGGCTGCTTCGGCAGAAGGCTCCGGCCAACATTCTGCTCGTCGATGCACCGGTGAAGTTCACGCATTCTGGAAAACACCCATTCCTGCACGGCAAGGGTGCATTAGATTACTTCATTCAGGGAACGCAACATGAATAAACAGGCATGCATGTTGCAAGGGACCTCACGCATCCATGGACCATGGTATTGAACGTAGCGCAGACCCCTTGGGGTTCTGCAGGAGGTGATTTAGTGAACTTTTCAAGTCTGATCGTGCAGCTGCTGAACGGGTTGGCGTCCGCGTCTTCGCTGTTCCTGGTGGCGGCGGGGCTGTCATTGATCTTCGGGGTGACCCGCATCGTCAATTTCGCCCACGGTTCCTTTTACATGGTGGGCATCTATGCAGCCTACGCATTGACCGAAAAACTCGGTGGCGTCGGCTTCTGGCTGGCGCTGCCGGCCGCAGCGCTTGCAGTGGGCGCGCTGGGCGCGCTGATCGAGGTCACGCTGCTTCGTCGCATCTACAAGGCTCCCGAGCTGTTTCAACTGCTTGCCACCTTTGCCCTCGTGCTGGTAATCAAGGACGCAGTGCTATGGCTCTGGGGGCCGGATGAATTGCTCGGGCCGCGCGCGCCGGGGCTCTCCGGATCGGTGACGCTGCTTGGACGCCAGATTCCGACCTACGATTTGTTCCTCGTCGTGGTCGGCCCCATCGTGCTCGGCCTGGTGTGGCTGCTGCTCACCCGAACCCGTTTTGGCACGCTGGTACGCGCCGCCACGCAGGACCGTGAGATGGTCAGCGCTCTGGGCGTCAACCAGGCCTGGCTCTTCACGGCAGTCTTTGCGCTGGGTGCATTGCTGGCTGGATTGGGTGGGGCGCTTCAACTGCCCCGCGAGCCTGCGACCTTGGAGCTCGACCTGAACGCCATTGGGGCCGCGTTCGTGGTGGTGGTGGTGGGCGGCATGGGCTCGCTCCCCGGTGCCTACGTCGCCGCATTGCTGATCTGCCAGATCAAGGCAGTCTGCATCTGGCTGGGTGTCGTGGAGATCGCGGGCGTCGCCGTCTCCTTTTCCAAGCTCACGTTGGTGGTCGACTTCCTGGTGATGGCCGCCGTGCTGGTTTGGCGTCCCTGGGGTCTGATGGGGCGGCCGCAGGCGCCGAGTCGGCATGCGGGAATGCAGGAAGAGCCGTTGCGCCGCGCGGGAAAGACCTACGTGACAACCGTTGCCGCAATGGTCGTCATGCTCACCGCCATGCCCCTGCTAACGGGCGATTCGCCTTACACGATCGTGCTGTTGGTGGACTTGCTGATCGCAGCCTTGTTTGCCGCAAGCCTGCATTTCATCATGGGGCCAGCGGGCATGCATTCCTTTGGACACGCGGCCTACTTTGGCCTGGGAGCCTACGGCGCCGCACTGCTGGCGCGCGCCGCTGGATGCCCAATGGAGCTGACGTTGGTGCTGGCGCCACTCGTTGCCGGCCTCGGCGCATTTGTCTATGGGTGGTTTGCGGTGAGGTTGTCGGGCGTGTATCTGGCCATGCTGACGCTTGCATTCGCGCAGATCACTTGGGCGATCGTCTACCAGTGGGATGGTTTCACGGGCGGGAGCAATGGCCTCACGGGCGTCTGGCCTTCCGAATGGCTCTCGGACAAGCGCAGCTACTACTGGCTCACGCTGGTGCTGGTGGGCCTGGGCATCTGGGGATTGCGGCGCGTATTGTTCTCGCCCTTCGGCTATGCACTGCGAGCCGGGCGCGACTCAACGCTGCGAGCCGACGCGATAGGTATCGATGTCAAGCGAATCCAGTGGGCAGGCTTTGTCCTGGCCGGCGCGGTGGCTGGCGGTGCCGGGGCGCTCTTTGCCTATTCGAAGGGCAGCATCTCGCCCGAGTCACTCGCGGTCGGCAGATCGGTCGATGGCTTGGTGATGGTGCTGCTGGGGGGTATCCAGACCTTGGCCGGCCCGGTGGTGGGGGCGTTCACGTTCGCATGGTTGCACGACACCGTGGCGCGCAACACGGAATACTGGCGCGCGTTGCTGGGAGCGATCATCCTGATCCTGGTGCTTCTTTTTCCACAGGGTATCGCGGGTTCGCTCAGGCAGATCGCTGAACGCCTGCACGTGCGCGCACGGCGCAGCAACATCCTGTCGGGTGTCGCGGTCCAACAGCCCCGACAAGTTCCGGCGACTGTCGCGGAGGTGGCGCGATGAGCCTTCTCGAAGTCAAGGAAATCGGCAAATCCTTCGGCGGCGTCAAGGCGGTCGATGGCATCACCTTCGAACTCGCCGCCGGCGAACTGCTGGCGCTGATCGGGCCGAACGGCGCCGGCAAATCGACCACCTTCAACATGGTCAACGGCCAGTTGAAGGCAGATCGCGGGTCGATCTTGCTCGACGGCGAGGAACTCGTCGGCCGCAAGCCACGCGAGATCTGGCGCATGGGCGTGGGGCGCACTTTTCAGATCGCCGAGACATTCGCGTCGCTCACCGTGGTCGAGAACGTCCAGATGGCTTTGTTGTCGCATGACCATAAGCTCTTCTCGACATGGCGCCGCGCCGCTGATCACAAGCGGGAAGCAGCGCTGGCATTGCTCGATCAAGTCGGGATGAAGGCACAGGCAGATCGCCCGTGCAGCGTGCTGGCCTATGGCGATGTGAAGCGAGTCGAACTCGCGATTGCGATGGCCAACGGTCCGAAGCTCCTGCTCATGGATGAACCCACCGCAGGCATGGCGCCCAAGGAACGCAATTCGCTGATGGCACTTACCAAGGAGCTTGTCATCGAGCGTGGCATGGCCGTGCTTTTCACCGAGCACAGCATGGATGTGGTGTTTGCGTATGCCGACCGCATGATCGTGCTCGCGCGTGGGCGGTTGATTGCGCAAGGCAAGCCGCTGGAGATCCGCGACCATCCGAAGGTCCAGGAGGTCTATTTCGGCAGCGGCAAGACTTTTGAGAAGATCGCAGAGAAGGCCGCCGCTGTGAATGCTGCGGTTGGAGAGCACGCATGAGTTCCCATGAAACCCTCCTCGAAGCCAAGGCGCTTTGCGCCTGGTATGGTGCCGCGCAGATCCTCTATGACATCGATCTCGAAGTCAGGCGCGGCGAGGTTGTAGCGCTGATGGGCCGCAATGGCGCGGGCAAGTCGACGACGCTCAAGGCATTGATCGGGATGATGGGCAAGCGTCGCGGCGCGGTACGCTTTCTGGGACACGACATCTCGAAGGCCGAGCCGCATCAGGCAGCAAAGCTGGGTCTCGGTTTTGTTCCCGAGGACCGGCGTGTCTTTACCGACCTTACGGTGATGGAGAACCTCGAAGTCGGAAGGCAGCCCGCGCGCACCTGGACCGACGGCGCGGCGGCGCCGGAGTGGACGCCGGATCGACTGTTCAAGCTGTTCCCCAATCTCGGCGAGATGCCGAATCGCCCCGGCGGCCGCATGAGCGGCGGCGAGCAGCAGATGCTCACGGTGGCGCGCACGCTGATGGGCAACCCGTACCTCGTACTGCTGGACGAGCCGTCCGAAGGCGTCGCGCCGGTCATCGTCGAGCAGATGGCCCACATGATCCTCGAACTCAAGGCGCAGGGCGTGAGCATCCTGCTGTCGGAGCAGAACATGCATTTCGCGGAACTGGTGTCGGACCGGGCCTATGTGCTCGAGAAGGGCCAGATCCGCTACCAGGCGACGATGCAGGAGCTTGCGGCGAATGAAGATGTACGTCGTGCCTATCTGAGTGTCTAAGCTTGTCGGTACGAGCTGGCTAGTCTCTTGGCAGTGCGTCCTCCGCCAAGTTCAAAATGGATTGGGGGATGCGAGGTCGAGCGTTGATTGGCCGAACTCGATCGACTTTTGAGTAATTCTCCATATGCCTGCATCTACCCTCAAGGCTTTGGTCTATGCCATGCGGTATGAGGCCGAAGGCATTGTCAGCGTGGAGCTGCGGCCCGGCGCGTCGGGCGTTCAATTTCCGCCTTTTCGCGCGGGCTCGCATGTCGATCTCCACCTGCCCAACGGCCTGACGCGGAGCTATTCGCTATGCAATTCGTCGAGCGACGTTGGACGCTACGTGGTCGGTGTACTCAATGACCGCAGAAGTCGTGGCGGCTCCCGCTATGTGCACGAACAGCTGCGTGTGGGCCAGATCATAGACTTGTCTCCGCCGCGAAACAATTTCGAATTGGACGAGGAAGCGCGGCGCAGCGTGCTGGTCGCAGGGGGCATCGGCGTCACGCCGATCATCTGCATGCTGCAGCGCTTGACTGCCTTGGGCCGGGCGGTGGAAGTGATCTATTGCGCCCGCAATCGAAAGGAAGCTGCATTCATTGAATCCATCGAAGGATTGCTCGGCAATGAAAAGGTCACCTGGCACTTCGACGACGAGGAAGGCGCTGCTCCCCAGCTCGGCACGCTTCTGGCAAGTCATGACGCAGAAAGCCACTTCTACTGCTGCGGCCCGACGCCAATGCTCGATGCTTTCGAAGCTACCTGTAGAGAACTTGGCTATCCGAACGCTCACGTCGAGCGCTTCGCTTCGGTGCATGTGGAGTCCGCGTCCAAATTGCACGGATTCGAGGTGACGTGCAAACGAAGCGGCAAAGTCGTGGAAGTGCCGCCGGCGAAGTCCGTGCTGGACGCCCTGCTCGAAGCGGGTTTGAACCCCGACCACAGTTGCAGGGAAGGGGTGTGCGGTGCTTGTGAAACTGCGGTCCTGAACTATGACGGTGAGCTGGACCATCAAGACGCAATCCTCACAAAAGCCGAGCGGCAAGCGTGCAAGACCATGATGATCTGTGTGTCTCGCTGTACAGGAAGGCGACTCGTTATCGATGCGTAGCGGTCTGCGCGGTCTATGGCGGTGCATCGCTGGTTTCCTGTGTGGCCCTTGCCCTGATGCGTGTCCGAGCTCTCACGTGCGCCGCAGCCCGGAGCGTACTTGGAACAGAGTCGCATGCGCCGCGCTCGAAGTCCTGTTTCCGGCCGCGCAACGTAAGCGGCTCGCCGTCCCACCTTGAAGGCGGACGTGAGGCGTGTGTGGACGCCTGGATCAGGCCGGTCGCCAGTTGTGAGGCAGAAGCTCGTCGATGCGGCTGTTGAGAT
>NZ_JBBKZV010000038.1:0-50536 GCF_037889915.1 Variovorax humicola
GGGAAGATCAGCGACGCGGCGGTCGCGTAGATGAAGAAGTCGTAGTACTCCAGCGCCGAGCCGATCCACCCGCTGGCGGTGGCCTTCTTGGTCTGGTGCCTGGCGTGAGGCTCATGGGACGAATTACTTGCCATCGCTTCTGTCTCCGGTGATGTCTAACTCCCTGGACGCCCTGTAAAGTAGTCAACATGGACCCTGTTCGCAACGATTGCCTTCCCGACTCCGGCGGTCATCGACCACTTTGCACGATCAACGATCGTTTCCATGGTTTTCACTGATGTCCGCAAATGATTCAGTTCTGGGGCCGCACGATGGTTTTCCGATCGATCCGAAGGACCACATCGAAGGCCTGGCCCGCGGCCTGTCGGTGATCGAGGCCTTCGATGCGGCGAATGCCCGCATGAGCGCCTCCGATGTGGCGGCCCGCACCGGCTTGAGTCGAACGGCGGCGCGCAGGCACCTGCTGACGCTGTGTCATCACGGCTACGCCCACTCCGACGGCAAGTTGTTCTGGCTGACGGCGCGCGTCCTGCGACTGGGCGAAAGCTTCCTGGACGCAGCCCATTTGCCGCGCGCGGTCCAGCCGGCCATCGAGCACCTGTCCTCCCGCACCGGCGAAACCGTGAACGTCTGCGTGCTGGACGGCCACGACGTGGTCTACATCTCGCGCAGCAACAGCCCGCGCCTGGTGTCTGTCGGCTTCTACCCGGGCTTGCGCGTTCCGGCGCACGTGGTCACGCCGGGCGTGGCGCTGCTCTCGACGCTCGACGACGCTGCCCTGCGACGCTGGGTCGGCGAACACAGGTTCACGGCGTTCACCTCGAAGACCGTGACCGACCCCCAGCAGTTTCTGCAGCATGTGCGAGCCGCACGCGAACTGGGGTACTGGATCATCGAGGAGCACCTCGACCCCGCCCTGCTCGGGGTGGCGATGACCTTGCGAAATCGTCGCGGCGAACCGGTCGCCGCAATAGGCATCACCTTGCAGATGCGCGCCTGGTCACGCGAATCGGTGATCGCCAAACTGGTGCCAGCATTGAGCGAGACGGCGCAGTCGTTGCGGCCGCTCCTCTGACCAGGCCTGTCGCGCCGCCCTGGGTAAGATGCGGGCCGAAGGCGCCCGAGCACGCCTGGTGCACTTCAACCGGGCGAGGCGTGATCACGCGCGTCCCTCGTAAACCTCGCCGCATTGCAAGCGGCAAGACCTCCATGAACTCCAAGGCATTGGTCCTTTTTCCGGGTGGCCAGGACCCCACCACTTCATTGGCACGGGCACTCGAGCGCCATCACCGCTCGGCCTGCGGCCTGCCCGGCAACGAATGCACGGCCTTCGCCGAAGGGGCATCGGCATGACCTACAGCGCCAAGGAGATCTTCTACACGCTGCAGGGTGAAGGCGCCAACGCCGGCCGCCCGGCGGTCTTTTGCCGATTTTCTGGCTGCAATCTATGGAGCGGCCGCGAGGAAGACCGCAGGTTGGCGACCTGCACGTTCTGCGACACCGATTTCGTCGGCACCGACGGCGACGGGGGCGGCAAGTTTCGTACGGCGCAAGACCTGGCCGACGCGATCGAGGCGATGTGGCCCTCCGCCAGGCCGGACCGTCGCTTCGTGGTGCTCACCGGCGGCGAACCGCTCCTGCAAGTGGATCGACCCCTTGTCGTTGCGCTGCACCACAAGGGTTTCAAGATTGCGATGGAAACGAACGGCACGCTGGTGCCCCCGGAGGGCATCGACTGGCTCTGCGTCAGCCCCAAGGCCGACGCCCGACTGGCCGTGCGCAAAGGCCAGGAGTTGAAGCTGGTCTTCCCGCAGCCTGGCGTCGATCCTGAGAATTTTGCCGCTTTGCCCTTCGACCACCACTACCTGCAGCCAATGGACGGTCCCGACAGGGCCGCCAACACCGCCAGGGCCATTGCCTATTGCCAGCAGCATCCGCAATGGAGTCTGAGTGTGCAAACGCACAAGATGATTGGCATCCGATGATCTACGAGCTGAGTCAGAAGTTCTTTTTCGAGGCCGCCCACACCTTGCACCGGCACATGGATGCCGCCGGCAGCCGACGTATCCACGGGCACACTTATCACGCGGAGGTCACGCTCGTCGGCGAGCCGGATGGAAGCTCCGGCATGGTCCAGGACCTCGGAAGCGTCCGCGGGCACATCGACGCCATACGCGAATTGCTCGACCACCAGTTCCTGGATGATGTGCCCGGCCTCGGCCCGGCCACGCTGGAAAACCTCTGCAAGTTCATATTCACCAAGCTGGTCGCACGCTGCCCCCGCCTGGTCGCGGTTTCGGTAGAGCGCCCGGCCAGTGGCGACAGGTGCGTTCTGCGCTCTTCTTAGCGTCGACGATCTTTGCCTTGCACGGCGCAAATGTCAGCGCATGCCTATCGCTGTCGGGCCGCGCAACTTCCCTTGTGACCGAGGTGGTCGTGTCGGAAGCCGTCGTCCGCGCCGCCGACCGTGCGGCGCAAATGTTTCGCCGACTACCATCGCCAACTCGAGCACCAGGCCATCCCGGCCGGGTTCAACCCGAGCCTCCACAAAATCCGGAGCGGTTCACCACTGTTGTTTGAAAGGCGCCCAGCATGGGAATTTCTCGCTTGCACTCGTCGTTAGGCCGAGTCTTTCGCCAGCGTTGCTTTTACTTGTTCTCATCGCTCGTGGTGCTGGTCGGCATCGCACCCTTCTTGACCGAGACGGTGCAAGGCCGCCTGCTTCTTCCCTTGGGACATGTGCTGGTGTTGCTGGCAGCGGTTGCGGCGGTTGGACGCACCGTGGTTCCATTCGTCATCGCGTCGCTCCTCGGATTGCCGGCCCTCGCCTTCCAGGTGATGGCCGTGCTGGGTGGCGACGACCCGGCGCATGCCTTCGTGCTTTCGAGTTCGTTCTTTCTCGCCTTCTACCTGGCAGCCCTGGTGTATCTGCTGCGCTACGTGTTCAGTCCGGACGTCATGACCGACGACAAGTTGTTCGGCGCCGCGGCTGCCTACCTGATGCTTGGCATTGCCTGGGCCGTCGCCTACGGCCTGGTGCAGCGCCTGGACCCCACGGCATTCGGCGTCAAGCCCGGCGAGGCGCTGCGCTCTTTCCATGACTTGCTTTTCATGAGCGTCGGCTACCTGACCAGCAACGGACCAGGCGACATCGTGGTGACGGGTCCGAAGGCGCGCACGCTTGCCACCCTTGAACAATTGGCCGGCACGCTTTTCGTGGCGATCCTCATTGCGCGATTGGCAGGCATCTACCCTTCGAGAGGGCGCGTCGGGCGCGAGTGACGCGATTGCCGCCCGCCAACCATTCGGGCGCCGTGCTGCGCCAGCGGCGCAACGCCGGCGCCTCTGGGCCGCATCTGCTACACCCGGTCAATGTCGCGATACCAGTAGGTACGGCGCTTCTTCACCTTGATCGGAATGACCGGCTTCTGCGCGCCCAGACCCGACCGCGAATCGGCGCCGGAGCCGCCGCCGCCGCCGATCAGGAAGGGCAATTTCCTGGGCGAGCCGTTGACGTCGACCGTGACGATGCCGAACACCGGTGACGGCAGCAGGCCGCCGCCGTCGAAAACCACGTTCTTCGAATTGCCGGTCATGAAATTCACCGCGTAGCTGCGCGCCTTGCCGAGGTTGGCCTTGCAACTGTTGGTTGACGGCGGCGTCGGCTGGTTGGTGCCGAAGTAGACGGTGCCGCCCACGGTCGTGGGTGCGTTCACCGCCTTCTCGCCCTTGGTCGACGCGCCGCTGTCATCGAGGCCGAGCAGCGTGACGTAGAAGCCCTTCAGGCTCCCGTCGTAGGGCGTCGACGTCGCGTTGAAGAAGTCCGGGGGGGCCGCGTTGGCGGTGCTGCTCGTGTCGTCGCGCACGACGGGCGTGCCCGTCGCGACGCTCATGCCGATGTTGGTGTCCTTGATCATGTAAAACCGGTTCACGATGTCGTTGGCCTGGTGCGTGACCAATGGGTGCTCGCGGTCGCCGGTGCTCGCCACGATCACGTCATACGACTTGGTGATGACGATGTCGGGGCCGAAGAACATCTTGCGCCTGGTCGTGCCGCTGCCGCCCAGTGCAGCCAGTCGAGTGACCGCCCAGGTCGAACTGGAGTAGTCGGGCACGGGGTCGCCGCCCTTGGGCTGGAAGTCGATGCGCCAGATGTTTCCGCCGACGTCGGCAGCGTAGGCACGGTCGATGAAGCCGTCGAAATCGCGGTCGACCAGGGTCACGTCCGCCGGCATGGCGAAGTCCATGCCCGTTGTCTTCACGCAGGTCGCGCCGGTGACGACGGCGCAAGTGCTATTGGCCGACACGGTCTGCCAAAGCAGCGCACCGGTGACCGCGTCCAGCACGAACACGCCGCGGCCCATCTTTCCGGCCGATGGTGGTTCGTCGTCTTCGGCAAGGTCGTACCCGGCGCCGAAGATCAAGACCGGATTCGTGTTTCCCTTGATTCGCGCCACCTTGGGCTGGGACCAGGTCTGGCCCAGTTCACTGAAGCCGAGGTCCGCGCTCGTGTGCTTCCACATGAACTTCGGGTTGGCGGGGTCGCTCACGTCCAGCGCGTAGAGCAGACGGCCGCCGCGTCGCGCAGTAAGGAAGATGTAGGCGTTGCCGGTGGCCGCGTTCTGGTAGACGCTGGTGGGACCGTCGAAGAAGTAGTTCTTGCCGCTGGTCTTGGCGCCGAGCGTGAGTTGCGGGTTGTTGGTGTACATCGTCTTGAGGCCCGGATAGAACTCCGGCGCGACGAAGCCCCACAATTCGCCGCCCGGCGGTACGCTGGCGGAATTCCCCTTCGAATCGGTCACGGCGATCGAGCAAGTGCTCGACACCGTGCAGAAGCCGCGAGGCTTGGTCTTGTCGGTGGTGTTGTTGGGCTGATTGCCGTTGATGGCGCGGAACACGCCGTCGTTCGAACCGTAGAAGGCCACGACGCCGGTCGTGCCACCGTAGTTGATGACGACGGGGCGGGAGTGGAGCACGTCGCCGTGTATGGAGCCGCGTACCGTGATGCTCGGGTCCGGAGGAACGCTGGTCTCCGCGCCGGCAACGGCATCCGCCGCTTGCGTGACGGTATCTTCCCCGCGCACCCAGTTGATGAAATTGGCGCTGGCTGTCGCCTGCGCCGTCGTATAGCCCAGGTCAGTGGCCAGCGACGCGTTGCTGGTGCTGAACTTCGCGCTGCTCAGCGCACCGCCCGTGAGGCAGGGGGTGGCCAGGCCGCAAGTGAAAAGGTTGCGTGAGGTGGTCGCGCTCGCGCCGGTGTAGCTTTCGGCGAGGTACTTGAGACGAATCTGCTGGCCCACGCCGCCCTTTTCGACGACCTGCCCGTCGGGGCCGTCGAAGCCGTCGTTGCCGCCCTGCAAGGCCACGGCGGCCGACCAGAACCCGCCCTTCGAATCCGGCAGCGTCGCGGTGTCCTTCGAGGTCCAGAAGCTCACCGCCGTCGGCGAGACGAAGCCGGTGCCCGCGGCGCTCAGCGCGCGGTTGGCATTTGTGTTGCCCGCATACGGGCCCCAGGACGCGTCGGCAAGAAAGAGTTCCGGCGATTGCGGGTCGCTCACATCCACGCCGAACTGATATTGCTTCAGGTTTCCGGTCCAGCGCGGATTGCCACTGGCGTCGGGGCGGAACATGCCGATATAGACCTGGTTGAGGTAGGTACCCTGCGCGTTGGTGCTCACCGGAAGCACGGGGGCTGCGAACACGCTGTTGACGGCCTGCACTTCGCTGAACACATCGCCAATGGCCTTGGCCAGGGCGTCGAGGTCGCCGAGCTGCACCATGAAGTACTTGCCGCCGCCCTGATTGGCCATGCTGACCATGAGTTGCTCGTAGTCAGGGTTGCTGCCGTCCGTCAGCACGATGGTGTACGTCGTGATGGCCGGGTAGGTGGTGGCCAGATTGGGCGACGAACCTGTGTACATGAACTTGGCCCACTCGTCGGAGTAGTCGCTCTTGTACTTGGCCGAGGCTGCGCTGTTCGAGATCGGCGACTTCCAGCCGGGCAGCGTCAACTGCGTCGGCGAGCCCGACAACGCCGCAGCGCTTTGCAGCGCCGAGCCCGCGCGGTTCCCGCTGTCCTGCGGCTTCTGATTGTTGGTCGCCAGCGTGATGTAGAGGACGAAATTCCTTGCGCAGGTCAGCGCCGAGTTCGTGCCCGGGTAAGTCGTGCCGGACAGGCCGGTCTTGCCGTTGTAGAAGGCCCAGGTTTCCTGCATGGCCTGGGCGATGGCGTTGTTGTTGCCCTTGTCGGCCGAAAGGCTCAGCGCCTTGATCCGCGTCAGCATCTTGTCGACGCCCTTGCCATCGCTGCCGGTGCCATCCATGAGCAGCAAGGAGCCGGGTGCGGGCGAAGGCTTGGGCAGCACAAAGGTGCCGCCGTCCGTCGGCCCTGTCGGAAAATACATCAGGCCCAGGTTGATATTGCCGTTCAGTGCCTTGCTGCTGCCGATGGACGACACCGCGTTGTACAGCCCGCACTGCTCGAATCCGAAGTTCTTTGACGGGTCGTTCACCGTCAATGTGGGGCAACTGTAGCTCGAGCTGGCATCGGCTGCCGCCGCGTTGTCCAGGATGATCACCAGGTTCGGCGCCGAGCCGCCCCCGCTCGCCTGATAGATGTCGATGTCTTCGGCCTTGGCAATGGAACTCGCCAGCGCCAGCGCGGCGACCGTGGTCCACATCGTGAAGTTTCGCTTTGTCATTGCTTCCCCTGGCCTTGGTCAGGCCTTGATTCTGAAAATTTCACCGCGACCGCCATCAGCAGGCAGAATCGAGTGCCACGCGCAGGGCAACGCCCTGGCGTGTGGTCGTCGTGGTGGTTGCAACGCCGGGTGCGTTGGCCGTGGCACTGATGTCCCAGTTGGAGTTCGAGCACATCGAGTTGCCGTTGGGGCCGGCGCCTTCGATGCCCGTGTTCTGTGCCGCGCCGCTGGCGTAGCAGGGCACGTCGTCGGCGTTGGACGCGTCCAACTCGCTCAGCTTGATCGGCTTGACGCTGGTGCATTGCGGCGCCGCGACGTCCACGACGTAGGTCGATGCGGCTTGCCCGGCGTCATTGATATCCACACTCACCTTGGACGGCGCGGGCAGCTTGGTGAAATCGGTGCTGATGACGGTCTCGATGCCCTCTTGCGCCGCCGACTGTGCCTCTTTCCGTACCTGCATGTTGCCGACGACCTTCGTGTTGACGTTGGTCACCTTGATCGACGAGACAACGATGAGCGTGAGGATCACGAGGAAGATCATCGCGATCATCAGCGTGGCGCCGCGTTGGGACCTGCGGCTGTGTTGGGTCAGTTTCGGATTCTTCATGGCTGCTCGCGTTGTCCGGAGCCGTTGTAGAGGCGCGCCGTGGTGCTGTAGACGTGACGCTTGAACGCATCGGCGAATGGACCGACCTGGCCCGTTGCCAGGCCCATGTCGTATTTGGTGGCGTCGGACCAGCCGGCGGTCTTGTCGGTGTTGCGCGCAAGGAGGTGGACTCGCACTGCCATCACGTTTGTCCAGTTGGCGGTGGGGTCGGTCCACACGTGCGGCGGCACGGTCACCGGGCAGGCCGCGATTTCGGCCGCGGGAGGCGAGGTCGGATTGCTGGTGTAGCAATCGGGGGCGCCATCGCCGTCCATGTCGATGCCGTAGTCGTATTGCAGGTTCTCGATACCTTCCGACAGCGCCGTCGTGACCATCGCGCCGTTGACGAGTTCGGCCACCTTGAGCGTGGGCGTCGTGTCGCTGCCGCACACGTTGCAGGTGCTCAGGAAGTAGATCCGATGCACGACCTTGCGCAGGGTCGAAACTCCACCGCAATCCTTGTTCAGGAGCGGGAACGACGAGGAACCGGCTCCGACGGCGAAGGGCATGAGGTCCGAGGCGCAGTTGGACAGCTGCATATAGGTCTCCGTCGCCACCTTGGCAGCGACCAGGATCGGCTGGGTGCTGGTTCGCGAGACGATCAGGATCGCGGTGTTTGGCATCACGTCGGTGATGCAACTCGGAGCGGTGGTCACCGCGTAGACCGGAAATGGCACCGTCGAGATACCGGGGCTTGTCTTGGGCACGTAGCCCAGGTCGGCAACCGCCGCCGGGCAGATGGCGGGCGTGACGCCGGTGTACTCGGTGGTGGCGGCGATGCCGAAGTAGCCGGCGTTCTGCAGGTCTTCGGCCAGCACCTGGATGGCGTAACGCCCGCTTTCGATCTGGCGGGCCGACTTGTCGAGTTCGCTTCGCGTCGTGACGTTGGAAACGACCAGAGTGATCAGCCCGATGATGAGGAACAGCCCGAGCGTGATCGCCACCATCAGCTCGATAAGGGTGAAGCCCCGTGTCGCGCGCCGCGGGGCCCGGCGCGCGAGGAATGTCGATGCGGATGTGTGGTTCACGAGAGCGCCCCGATCCGGACTTTGGTGGTCACCACGCGGTGCAATTTCTCGTCACCGAAAGAACCGTTGCCGCATGGAAAGGCGGTGACGCCGCCGGCCAGCTTGGGCGCAAAGGTCGGTTGCAGCCCTTGCCAAGCGACGGCGACCATGTAGACATTGGAGGCCGCATCGGATTGCAACACGCAGCCGACAGCGCCGATCATGGCGCCGCGCTTGCTTCCCGCGACTTGTTCGGACTGGCCCTTGAGCATGCCGTCCCACGCTGAGAGGTCCGCAACAGCCTGCGCCTGCTGCAACGCCGTACCGACGGTACAGGCCGGCACCGTGGTGCTGCCCGTGCCCACTTGCAAGCCTGTCGCGCTGTTGGAATAGCAGGACGCCACCTTGCGGTTGGCGTTGAGCCGCTCGGCCATTTCCTGGAGCAACAACAGCGCCTGCACACGCTGGTAGGACTCCATCTCGGCCATGTTGGCGCGGCTGCTGACGCCGGCCAGGCCCAGCAGGCCGAACAGCAGGATCACCAGCGCGACCATGACTTCGATCATCGCGAAACCGGATTGGCGCGTGCCATGGCCGCGGCGTCGTTCGAAAGGGTGTTTGGTCATGTCTAGCAAGCTCCGATCTTGCTGCTGGGTACGCCGCCCAGCCCGAGGGAAATGCACCGTGGCGTCACGCCCGGCATCGACGTCGCCGGCCCGACGGTGAATTGCGTGCTCGCCGTCGTCGAGCGCCCATCGCTCGAATACGAAACCTTGGCAAGGCTTGCGGAATTCGTGATCGACACGCCGCTCATGGCCTGCTGGTTCAGCAGCGTTGTGACACCCGCATCTGCGGCCACCGTCCAGCCGCCATTCCAGTCGCTCGAGGTGCGGACCAGGTCCACGCTCGCATTGCGGGTGATGGCTTCGCTGCGCGCCAGCGTCAGGGCCGTGATGAAGTCGAAGGAAGCGTTGCGCACGCGTTGCGACATGATGAATTCACGGAACGATGGCGCAGCAAGGGTGGCCAGCAGGGCAACCAACGTGATGGTGAATACAAGTTCGATGAGGGTGAAACCGCGCATCGGCGCACCGGGCGGATGTGGGCGGCGCGTTCTTACCAGCATGTGGTCCCCGTCCCCGTGACCGTCTTCGTACTTGCCTGATTGACGCTGAGCGTCCCGCACTCGGCGTCATGCGCGAGTTGCGAATTGATCGGGACCGCCTTGACAAGGAATCCTGGCGGTGGGCCTGTCACTGGCTCGGTGGAGATGAGGTAGTTGCTCGCGACGGTGGCAGGCACGGTCGTGGGCAGGTCGCTGAGTTGGACGGCATAGGCGCGCGCATCCAGCAGATAGCGCTGCTGCAAGCCGCTGACCTCGAGCATGTAGCCCTGTGCCGCGGCCCTGTTCGAGCGCACGATGTAGCGGGTGTAGGACGGGTAAGCGACCGCCGCCAGGATCGCGATGATGGCGACCGCAATCATCAATTCGATCAACGAGAAGCCGCGCGCACGCTGACTGGACTTAGAGGGAGCCAATGACATAGTTTTCTTCTAGAAAATCGTCGCGGACACGATGCGCAACCTTGTGTAACAAATGTGATTTTGTCGCATATTACATTTGTGTCACTTTGTTAGCTAGAGCTAAACTTCACGCTTGCGTCTCAAATTGCGCCGTCCGTCGGATAGACGACCCTACTGAATGGAAAAAAAGCTCGCCTGGACCGTTGCCGCGTGCGCGCGTGTGATGCGCCCAGTCGTCAGGTTGGCGCTCGCCATGGGGGTCAAATACCCGCAACTCGAAGAACTGTTGCGCGACCTGATGCTGGACGAGGCGAGTCGGACCTGGAAAAGCCGGGGCACCCGCAAGCCCAACGTCAGCCAGCTGTCTGTCACGACCGGCCTCAACCGCAAGGCCGTGACGGCCAGGATCCGGGACCTGGACAGCGCCCTTCCGCACTCCGAAACCTCGGCCACGGCACGGGCCTTTACGACCTGGCTGCAGATGACTTCGCAAAACGCCGAGCGCCGGCGGTTGCCGATCGTTGCCGGGGGAGGCGCCTTTTCATTTGAAGAACTGGCCCGTTCCGCCGGGCGGGGCAATGTGCATCACCGGTCGATCCTCGACGATCTCGTCCGGCTGAACATGGTCCGTGAGCACGAGGGCCACGTCGAACTCATTGCCGACGGCTTCGTGCCAACGGAAGATTTGCAGGCCATGCTCGCCTTCCTGGGGGACAATGTGCGCGACCACCTGCTGGCGGCTATTCACAACACATTGGGCACCGGACCACGCATGCTCGAACGCGCCGTGTTTGCAAGCGGGGTCACGCGGGAATGCAGTGAAAACGTAGAGACGATCGCACGCGCCCGCTGGCAG
Organism: Variovorax humicola; assembly: GCF_037889915.1. Classification (NCBI taxonomy): domain Bacteria; kingdom Pseudomonadati; phylum Pseudomonadota; class Betaproteobacteria; order Burkholderiales; family Comamonadaceae; genus Variovorax; species Variovorax humicola. The sequence goes on from NZ_JBBKZV010000038.1 coordinate 10,738, forward strand.
ACCCTGCATCACGAGTTGACACATGAGATGTCGCGCGGCGTGCTGCAAGCCCCCGGCGGCACCAGCGGCCGCGTCCGCGTTGGCATCTACACCTATTACGAAGACGATCCGGTCGACCCTGACGCATCGACCGACGTGGCATCCGGATCCTTCCCACCAAAAGCGACATGACGACCACAAGACTTTTGCGTAGCGGACTGCTGGTGCTGGCACTCACCGCGCTGCTCTCCTGCGGAGGCGGCGGGTCGGGCTCGGTCTCGGGATTTGGAATCCCCGGCAGTGCGGGCGGCTCACAGAATGGCGCCTTGACGGGCTCGTCCGGCACCACGACGGCCGGGTCCGCCGATGGATCGGGCGGCAGCACGACTGCGGGGTCCGCCGATGGATCGAGCGGCGGTACTACAGTGGGAACGACCGATGGGTCGGGCAACGGCTCGACAAGCACTGCTTCGAACGGCGACGGGTCCGGCGTGGGCTCCGGTGGCACGGGTGTGACCTCCGCCAGCGCCGTCGGGGTTGGCAGCGTCGATGGTTTCGGCAGCGTCATCGTCAACGGGCTGCGCTATGACATCGACTCCGCCGTCGTCACGTTGGAAGATGCACAGGAACTCGCGATCGGCATGACGGCGCGCGTGATCGGCGCCGTCGATGCAGGCTTCACATCAGGCGTGGCCAGGGAACTGAGTTCCGCCGCCGAACTGCGCGGACCACTCACAGCCGTGGACCCATCGACCGGCAACCTGCTCGTGATGGGCACGACGGTGACCACCGACAGCACGACGGTATGGGCCGACACGCTGCGAATGTCGAGTCTGGGGGCGGGTGCGACGTTGCAGATCTGGGGCCTGCCGGTGTCACCGGGCGTGCTGCGCGCCACTCGAATCGCCCAGGTCGCCGGGGCTGCCGCGCCGATCGTCACCGGCACGGTGCAAAACCTCGATATGGCGGCTCGAGTCTTCAACGTCGGCGGGCTCGTCGTCGACTATCGCTCGGCCGCATTCGCGGGGGGCCAGAACGCAGCCACGCTTGCCAACGGCGCTATCGTGCGAGTGCGCGCAACGCAGGCGCCCGCAGGGGGCGTCCTCACCGCCAGCGTCGTCCAGTCATGGTACGGCCATGCCTCGACTGCCGGCACCGTCGCCCTGCTGGAAGGTGTCATCAGCGAGTACACCGGCGTGGGGGGCTTCAAGATTCTCGATACGCCCGTCGACGCGTCCGCAGCAAAGATCACCGGGGGCCCTGGCGCAAGCGCGTTGGGCAACGGCGTGAAGGTGATCGTTGGCGGAACCTTCGACAGCAACGGCCGTCTGCTGGCGACGACGCTCAAGATTCGCCACGTACCCGGCACCGGCGGGCCCGCATCATTCATGCTGATCGGCACTGTGGGGTACTACACCTCGTCCGCCAGTTTCCAGGTTCGCGGCAAGCCAGTCGATGCCAGTGGGTCCGATGTCGATTTCGTGAATGGCAGCGCGGCCGATCTGCGAAACGGCACGAAGGTCACGGTGTCAGGGTCGCAGGTGATGGATGGCGTGCTGATCGCCACGCAGGTGATCTTCGACTGATCTTCCGGTTCGGCCGCCTGGCAGTTGGATCTCAGCGCCGCGCGACGCATTGCGACCTCGATAGGTACGACGAACGAACCGGAAATTGCGTCTAGGACGTAGCCTGGCAAGCCCGTCCAGGCCGGTTGAAAACCGCCTCGGATCCCGCAGGCTTCTTGACCTCGACGTCCGTCACGGTCAACGGCGACCCGGTGGCACAGCCGCAGGCGCGCAGCGCGGCATGACGATAGAAATCGGGGCAAGCCCTCTGAGGCCATTCCTGGCTGGGCCGCTGCATCCAGCATCGTCCCGGCAAACTGAACTGAAGCTACTCACTGCCCCATTTCCAAAAACGCCACTGCTGCAAGTGGCCGAATTGGGCCGGGTAGGAAGAAGCCGTTTTGGACTTGAACCAGCAGGAGACAGCCAGAAATGACAAAGGGGTTAGCAACTACTACGCTGCTAACCCCCGTCAATACTGGTCGTGTGAAACCGATCTAAGGATGCTTCCAATCCCGCACAGATGCTAGGTTTCGAAGTTGCCTATGAGAGTTTGTACCCCCGTATGTACCCCCGCTTCGACCTCGCTACCCCCTCGAGCTGCTATGACCGCGCCTGAGGCAAGCAACATGCAATCGTCATCCAAGCTGGCGTTCCGACCCACGCGCCCGCACGAGGCGCGACGAGTTCTCCTAATCCCGCTCCACGTCGGTCCAATTGTTTCAATCCTCGCGCCCGCACCGGACGCGACGCGTAAAAAGTGCGTTCGGTCGTGTCCTCGGGGGATCTTTTCAACCCACTCAGGCCGGCACGGCGCAGCAGCCGGTCTCGAATTGCGCATGCCCCTTTACGAGGGCGGAAGGGTGAATGCGTTGACGCGCGAAGCTGCGGCGCGCCAAGGAGCAGCCGAGCAACAGTTGGAGGCGGCAAGGCGCGAGGTCGAACGGGAAACCATCACCCATTGGCTGAGCGCCCGAGCCAACCATGCTCGCATTGGTTCCACAGAGGCCGAAGTTCTTGCGTTTGAACAGACCGTGAAGGCGCAGGAGGTTGGGCTGGAGCTGGAGTGAGCCGCATCACTGACTTGCTCGATGCGCGCCGGAGGCTGTTCAAGTCGCGCGCCGAAGGTGCGAAGGCGCGTTACGACTACTTGCGCGACGTAGTTGCCCTGCGCATTCGCGGCGGGAATTTGACTGAGGAAGAACTTGTCGTGTGGGACCGCTGCTTCGATTCCGGTGTTCGCTGAACGGGCTGGCATTTTGTCGAGACGCTGAAGTCGTCGTCTCACGTAGATCGAGGTATTGCCTCCCACGCATGCGGAGCCAAACAGCAATGACCCAATAGCAGGCCGCAGTCAGAGAAGCGATCATCTCGCCGCGGCCAGATCTCCAGCCGCACGCTCACATCGGCGAGTCCCGCCGCGCGGGCAAGTGCGACCTCGTCATCCAGCAAGGCCTCCGTGGCCCCCACGAAGATCGTGAGAGGCGCGATGCCGCCGAGATCGGCGAAAACCGGCGACGCGAGAGGAGTCTCTCTCGTGGCCGCCTTCCAAGGTACTGCTCGGCCAAAAATTGCATGATCTCGTGGTTGAGGACCGGATCTCGCTTCGCGTTGCGGCTGTAGCTGTCCGCGGTCGCCGTCATGTCGGCCCAGGGCGAGAGAAGCAATGCGCAGGCTGGCTGCTGCATGCCCCGTTCTTTCAGCCGAACAAGCAATGCCACGGCCAAGCCCGCTCCCGCGCTATCGCCGGCGACCGCGATCTGACGAGGTTTGAAGCCGGAATCCAGGAGGAATCCGTATCCACTGACCGCATCTTCCAGGGCATGCGGAAACGGGAACTCAGGGGCACGCCTGTAGTCGAGGGTGAGCGTTCTCATCGTCGCCGCGCGGCCCAACTCGCTCACGAGGTGCCGGTGGCAGCGAGCCCCAAACATATCCCCCGCTGTGCAGATAGAGGATGACTTCGCTCGCGCTCGCGACACCCGTGGACGTCCGTTCAGCGGGAACGCCGTGCGCCTCCACCTGTTCCACACGGACATCCGCTGCCAGCGGGAAGAGATCTCCCAGAGCGTCGGACGCTGCCCGACGTTGCTCAATAGCGAGGGACTCCGGCTGCGCACGAAGCATGGCTTCCAGTCGTTCAAGCTCATTCATCGGGGCACCTCTTTCCGCACTACAGGCCTCAAGGCAGCTTAAGACGCGCGCCTATTGTGGACAAGCCTCGGCCAAGAGGCGGCAGTCGCGTGTCGTCGCCGGGGAGCTTCGGGCCCAACCCAGTTGCACGGATTTTTCTGAAGCGGCCGTTGAGCGAGCCCCGTGAGGTCGTCCACCGATCGCGGAGGCAACCACCCCCATTGCAGCGCGCCCCGGTCATCGGGGGCGCCGCTCAAGTCCACTCAGGGCAGGGTGAAGTTGGTGGCGAAGGTCGCGCCCCCCGCCAGCGTCGGCGAGGTCGCCGTCTTCACCGCGCCGGCCCCGCTGGCTTCCACCACGTACTTGCCAGCCGCAGCCGTGTTCGGCGCAAAGACAAGCGCCGCGGGCGACACGACATAAGGCGCCACCAGCGGCGCATTCACCGGCACCGCGTAGGTGTAGGCGCCGGTGTCGCCGTCCACCGCACGGTCGGCCACGACGATGGTCGGGCCACCGGACAGCGGCTGTAGGGCACGCACCTGTGCCTCGATCGGCGAGCTGGCGGTGCTCACGGCGCCAGACAGGGTGGCCGTCGGAGAAGTGGACACGGCGAGCGCCGAAGTCGTGGCGTTGAGCGTGGTCACGGTTTGATCGGCAACGGGCACGCTGGTCACCACCGCGGTGGTGTGGCCGGGCGCCGTCAGCACCAGGTGGTAGCTTCCGGCAGGCACCGGCTGCACCACGAATTTACCCGCGCTGTCCGGCACCGTCGCCTTGACGATGACCCCGTTCTGCTGCAGCGAAACGCTGGTCTGCGGACCGACCACGCCAACGTCCACATAGCCGAGCACGCCAGAGACCAGGCGCGGCACCACGCTCAGTACCGGCTTGAGCAAGTACTGTCCGGAATTGCCGGCTTTCACCACTGACTTGCACGCGTCGAAGTCGATTACGAAGTCCGCCATCTGGTTGGCCGCCACATCGATGTTGGCGTTCGCCTTCAAGCCCGATTGCTGACCGCTGGGCGTCTTCAGCGCAATTTCCTTTTCGCCAGTGGGAATGACCGAATTGGCCAGCGGCGTGCTGCCGCTGTTCTCAGTCAGCACCAGGCGCAGCTGGGTGTACTTGCCCACCGGCAGTGGCATTTGCCCGAGTTCGAGCAGCACACCGTTGGTCAGCGACAAGAGGTCGATGCGCGCCGGCGGGTCCACCGGCAGGTCCTGCCAACCAGCTTCACTTTCTGCCGCGTTCGCGGCCTGGTGGACACGCACCTTGGTGACGGTCACATTGACGGCGTCATAGCCGCAGGCCGGCGCGTCGGTCATGGCCAGCCGCAGCGTGCCTTTCTCGGCGGTGGGGGTCGGGGTCGGTGTGGCGGCGACGGGAACCGAGCCGCCGCCTCCGCCGCCGCCGCCTCCGCAGGCCAGGAGGGATCCCAGCACTACCGCGGATAACGCGGCACGTATGCAGGCGAAGGTTTTCATTTTCTATCTCCAGAATGGAATATGGGAATATTTCACATTCTGTGCACGCGCAAACGCTCCGAGCAAGGCCCGCACACAGTTTGCGGCGTCCTTGCAACGCATCCGGCGCGATCTCAAAACACGGCGGCTATGCTCGCATTCCAACAATGGAAAAGGACATTCCATGAAGAAGCTAGTCGCAGCACTCTTCGCAACGGCCATGCTCGGCGGGTGTGTTGTCTACCCCGAGGCCCCAGGCAATCCCGGCGGCGGGTACGGAAAGCAATGCCCGCCCGGACAGGCAAAAAAAGGAAACTGCTAGTGTAGTGTTGCGCGCTTGTGGCAACTTAAATCAAGAGCGGGTCTCCGATGCTCTACTACGAAGCAGAGTGGAGAACGCAAGTGCGAGTTGCCCCCGAGATTGTGCTGACCGATGAGGAGCGAGGCGAGTTGACGCGGCTGGCTCGCTCCAAGCTCACCAGCGTGAGGCTGGCGCTGCGCGCACGCATTGTGTTGCTGGCTTCGCAAGGGCGGCAGAACAAGGAGATTGCCGCGCAGGTGGGCGTGGGCCGGGTGCAGGCGTCGCGCTGGCGTGAGCGCTATCTCGAGTCGCGGCTTGCGGGCATCGAGCGCGACCTGCCACGCGGGGCGCCGGCGGTGAAGGTGAACGTTGCTCGCCTGGTGGCGTTGACGACCCAGAGCGCGCCCGCGGCGGCCACGCACTGGAGCACGCGCAAGATGGCCGCCGAGTTGGGCGTGAACGCCAGCACTGTCATGCGCCATTGGCACGCCCACGGCTTGAAGCCGCACATCGTGCGCGGCTTCAAGGTCTCGCGTGACCCGAAGTTTATCGAGAAGCTCGAGGACCTCGTGGGGCTGTACATGTCGCCACCCGAGCATGCGCTGGTGCTGTGCTGCGACGAGAAAAGCCAAGTGCAGGCGCTGGACCGCACGCAGCCGGGACTGCCGATGAAGAAGGGGCGCGCGGCCACCATGACGCACGATTACAAGCGCAACGGCACCGTCACCTTGTTTGCCGCGCTCAACGTGCTGGACGGCCAGGTCATCGGCCAGTGCCAGCAGCACCACACCCACGTCGAGTGGCTGAAGTTCCTGCGCCAAATCGATCGTGAGACGCCCAAGGACAAGACGCTGTATCTGATCGCCGACACCGACAACTATGCGACGCACAAGCATCCGGCCGTGCAGCAGTGGCTGGCCAAGCATCCGCGCTTCAACATGCATTTCACGCCCACCTCGGCGTCGTGGCTGAACATGGTCGAGCGCTTCTTTCGCGACATCACCACCGAGCGGCTGCGCCGAGGCGTGTTCACCAGCGTGCCCGAACTCGTCGCTGCCATCGACGAGTATGTCGCCCACCACAACATCAAACCCAAGCCACCGTTCATCTGGACCAAGAGCGCTCGCGACATCCTGCAGAAGGTCATTCGTGCCCCCCGCTTAAGTTCCAAACAGAACGCAACACTACACTAGTTCCCCGTTCACCGAGCGGGCCGTATGGCGCTATGCGGTCGCTACTGCACGAGCACCACGCGACATTACCGCCGACTTGAAGGGTGCCCTCACGCCGCACAAAAAGCGACATTTCGCCGCCATCACCGACCCGAAGAAACTGGGCGAACTGAACCGCGTTATCCGGGCCTACCAAGGGGGTGCTATCGTGCGCGCGGCGCTGCAACTCGCGCCCATGCTGTTCCAGCGCCCCAACGAGTTGCGCGGCGCGGCATGGTCAGAGATCGACCTGGACACAAGGGTGGCCAGCTTCGGCTGGCTGCTGAAGAAACGGCTTCTTGTACCCCCGTTTGTAACCCCGCTTTGCGCTGACAGTCAATGTCGCGCCCTGTACGACCTTGACGGCCAAAACGTCGGTTCTCCCAATGAAAAAGGCCGCTAGCTATATCTCGCTAGCGGCCTTTGTCGTTTCTTATGGTCGGTGTGAAAGGATTCGAACCTTCGACCCCTTGCACCCCATGCAAGTGCGCTACCAGGCTGCGCCACACACCGAAGCCTTCAATTATAACCAGCAGAATCAGTGCACCGCGCCCAGTAGCTCGCGGATTTCGAATAGTTCGCGGCGAAGCTGATTGATCAGCGTCTGGCCGAGTTGCGGCGATGGGGCAGCGAGATCTTGCTGCTCGTCCTGCACGGCAGCGTCGAACTCTTCGCGATCGATCTCGATGGCCTCGACGCCCTCGAGCGGAACCTCGCCTGTCCTGCGGCGGTCGCGCTCGTGCTGCACCAGTTCCTGCAGCTTGTTGCGCGCACCGCTGATCGTGAACCCTTGGTCGTAGAGCAACTCGCGAATGCGGCGAATCATCAGCACCTCGTGGTGCTGGTAGTAGCGCCGGTTGCCGCGCCGCTTCATCGGGCGCAGTTGGGTGAATTCCTGCTCCCAGTAACGAAGCACATGGGGCTTGACGCCGCAAAGCTCGCCCACCTCACCGATCGTGAAGTAGCGTTTGACAGGAATCGGGGGGAGTGTTTTCTCCATTGAAATCAAAGCCGTGCGCGCGAAACTTGAGAGGTTACTCCACCTGCATCAACACCGCAAAGAACTATTCGGCCCCGATGCTCCATTCGACCTCTCGGGCATCCACTTCCGTGATGCTTCCGTGAATCTGTTCCTTGAGTTTTGCACTCGCATGGAACGTGGCAACGCGGCGCGCGCCGATCGGGATGGCCTCGCCAGTGCGCGGATTGCGGCCCGGCCGCGGCGCCTTGGTGCGGATCTGGAAATTGCCGAAGCCCGAGATCTTCACGTCGCTGCCCTCGATCAGGCTTGCCGCGATCAGGTCGAAGAACGCCTCGACCATGTCCTTCGACTCGCGCTTGTTCAGGCCGATCTGCTCGAACAGCAGGTCGGCCAGTTGCGCTTTGGTCAGCGCGGGCGTTTCGAGGACTTCCAGCGTGAATTCCATATCAATCTTCCACAACGCTATCGCGTGACCCGCGATGCATGAACCAGGACAAGCACGGCGAAGTCTGTTCGTGGGCACCCGTGGAACCGGCTTTGCCGGGCCGCCGGGTGCGCCCCCTCGAGGGGGAGGCGCCGCAGGCGCCTTGGGGGTGTTTCATTTCAATTCATCCTCGCAGACGAGCGCCCAACTTGGCACCTAGTTGGTCGACGATGGCGCGAACTGCCGGTTCGATCTGCTCGTCGGTCAACGTGGCCAAATCACTCTGGAATGACAGGCGCACAGCCATGCTCTTTTCGCCCTGCGCAAGTCCACCCGACGCAGCGACGGTGCCATCGCGCGCGACCTGCGGGCGGTAGATGTCGAACAGGCTCGCACCCTGCAACAGGCCATCGGCGCCGGAGGCCGACGCGATGGTTTGCATCAGTGCATCGTGCGTGACGTCTTCGGCCACCACCACGGCAATGTCGCGCTCTACAGCCTGGTGACGCGGCACGGGTTGGGCAATCGGCAACGGCCGAGCCATCACAGCGTCCAGGTCGAGCTCGAACAGCATCGGCGCCTGCGACAGTTCCCACTTCTGCCGCCAGCGCGGGTGCAGTTCGCCGACCACACCGATTTCGCAGCCATCCACGCGCACGCGCGCCGCGCGGCCCGGGTGCAGTGCCGGATGCTCCGTCGGTTCGAAGGACGGCATCAATGGCGCCAGCAGTGCTTCAACGTCACCCTTGATGTCGAAGAAATCAGTGCTCTGCGCCTTGCCTTGCCAGCGCGATTCTTCCGCATCGCCCCAGGCCAGGCCCGCGATGCGCATCGGTTGATGGATTCCCTTGACGGTACTGTCCGTCGTCGCAACGCTGTCGTCGCGCAGGAATACGCGGCCCACCTCGAACACGCGCACACGCGAGGCCTTGCGATCGATGTTGAACTTGAGCACTTGCAACAGCGAGCCGAGCAGCGACGAACGCATCACGCTCATCTGGCTCGCGATCGGATTCAGCAGCTTGATCGGGCTCGCATTGCCGGCCAGGTCCTGCTCCCAATGCGCTTCGACAAAGCTGAAGTTGATCGTTTCCTGATAGCCAAGCGCAGCCACGCGGCGACGCACGTCGAAGCGGCCACGCTGCACTTCTGGCCGCACGCGCGCGGTGATCGGCGCAAGCGGCGGCGTGGTGGGCAGGTTGTTGTAGCCGACCAAGCGCGCAACCTCTTCGATCAGGTCTTCCTCGATCAGCAGGTCGAAGCGGTGCGGCGGCGGCGTCACGCGGACGATGCCGTCTCCCTCTTCGATCGGCAGGCCGAGTCGCTTCAGTGCAGCGACGCAATCAGCTTGCGTCAGGGGCATGCCGATCACGCGCGACGCACGCGCCACGCGCAGTGTCACCGGCTTTGCTTCGGGCAGACGCAAAATCCGATCGTCAACGGCACCGGCCTGTCCGCCGCAAATCTCAAGGACCAATTGCGTGATGCGCTCGATGACAGCCACCGTACGGCTCGGATCGACACCGCGCTCGAAGCGATGCCCCGCATCGGTGTTGAAGTTGAAGCGCCGCGAGCGACCCTGGATCGCCTCGGGCCACCAGAAAGCGGCCTCGACGTAGATGTTCTGCGTGGCGTCCGTCACCGAAGTGGCGTCGCCGCCCATGATGCCGGCCAGCGACTCGACTTCGCGCTCGTCGGCGATCACGCCGACTTGCTCGTCGACCGTGATCGTGTTGCCGTTCAGCAACTTGAGCTGTTCGCCGGCCTTGCCCCAGCGCACCGTCAGGCTGCCGCCGTGGATCTTGTCGAGGTCGAAGATGTGCGAGGGCTGGCCCAGTTCGAACATCACGTAGTTCGAGATGTCGACCAGCGCCGTCACGCTGCGCTGACCGCAACGCGCGAGACGATCGACCATCCACGCCGGCGTCACGGCCCTGGTGTTCACGCCGCGCACGATGCGGCCCGAGAATCGGCCGCACAGGTCAGGCGCTTCGACCTTGACCGGCAGCACGTCGGCGAACGAGACCGCGACTTTCGGAACGGCCGGCGCTTGCAGCGGCGCACCAGTCAGCGCAGCCAGTTCACGCGCAATGCCGAACACGCTCAGCCCATGCGCAAGGTTCGGCGTGAGCTTGAGCGTCAACAGCGAATCATCAAGCTTCAGGACCTCGCGGATGTCCCCGCCGATGGGCGCATCGGCAGACAACTCCAGCAGCCCACCGTGGTCTTCGCTGAGTTTCAGCTCACGCGCCGAGCACAGCATGCCCTGGCTCTCCACCCCACGCAGCTTGCCCAGCTTGATGAGAAACGGTTTCCCATCCTCGCCAGCCGGCAGTTCAGCCCCAACCAATGCGCAGGGGACCTTGATACCCACGCGCGCATTCGGCGCACCACACACGATGTTGAGCAGGTCGCCTTGCCCCACATCCACCTTGCACACCCGCAGGCGATCGGCGTTCGGATGCTGCTCGGCCTCCTTGATCTCGCCGACCACGATCTTCGTGAAAGGCGGCGCTACAGGGCGGCGCTCCTCGACCTCGAAGCCGCCCATCGTGAGCGTCTCGGCCAGTTGTTCACTCGTGAGTGGCGGGTTGCAGAACTCGCGCAACCAGGACTCTGGGAATTGCATGTCGTCTAGCTCTCTGTCTGGTTACTGGAACTGCGAAAGGAAGCGCAGGTCGCCGTCGAAGAACAGGCGCAGGTCGCTCACGCCGTAGCGCAGCATCGTGAGCCGGTCCGGGCCCATGCCGAAGGCGAAGCCGATGTAGCGCTCGGGGTCCAGCCCCATGTTGCGCACCACGTTCGGGTGGACCTGGCCCGAGCCCGCGACTTCGAGCCAGCGGCCGGCCAGCGGGCCGCTCTGGAACTGGATGTCGATCTCGGCGCTCGGCTCCGTGAACGGGAAGAAGCTGGGACGAAAGCGCAGCACCAGGTCGTCGGTCTCGAAGAAGGTGCGGCAGAAGTCGGTAAACACGACCTTGAGGTCCTTGAAGCTCACGTTCTCGCCCAGCCACAGGCCTTCGCACTGGTGGAACATCGGCGAGTGCGTCGCATCGCTGTCGACACGGTAGGTGCGGCCCGGCGCAATCACGCGGATCTCGGGCGGCCTGACGTTCGGGTCGGTCTCCGCGGCCTTGAACACGGCCGCGTGCTTCTTGATCTGCTGATGCGCATAGCGCACCTGCATCGGGCTGGTGTGCGGGCGCAGGTTGTACGGGATGCCGTCCTCGCCGTCGATGTCGACGTAGAAGGTGTCCTGCATCGAACGCGCGGGATGGTTCGGCGGGTTGTTGAGCGAGGTGAAGCTGTGCCAGTCGCTCTCGATCTCGGGCCCGTCGGCCACGTCGAAGCCCATGCTCGAGAAGATCGCTTCGATGCGCTCCATGGTGCGGCTCACCGGATGCAAGCCGCCACCCACGCGTTGGCGGCCGGGCAAGGTCACGTCGAGTGCCTCTGCGCGCAGTTGAACGTCGAGTTCGGCATCGGCCAGCGCCTGGCGGCGGGCGTTCAAGGCCGCCTCGATTGTCTGCTTGGCCACGTTGATGGCCGCGCCGCGAGATTTCTTCTCGTCAACCGACAACTGGGCCATGCCCTTCATGAGTTCGGTGATTCGGCCGGCCTTGCCGAGGAAGCGTGCCTTGGCGTTTTCCAGGTCCGCCGGTGCGCTCGCCTGGGCGAAGTCAGCGCGGGCGGTGTCGACCAGGGTGTCCAACTCGTTCATAGCAATTCAGGAAGGGAAATAAAAAAGGACTGGTGCCATTTCTAGCGCCAGCCCTCAATGCCGTTCAGGCCGTGAACACAAGGTGCCATCCCGAGAGACGGCGACTTGCGATTGCAGGATCAAGCAGCCAGCTTGGCCTTGACCTGCTCCACGATGCCGGCAAAAGCGGCCTTGTCGTGCACGGCGATATCGGCAAGGACCTTGCGGTCGATCTCGATACCAGCCTTGCGGATGCCATTGGCGAACTGGCTGTAGGTCAGGCCCAGTTCACGCGAGGCGGCGTTGATACGCGCGATCCACAGCTGACGGAAAACGCGCTTCTTGGTGCGGCGGTCACGGTAGGCGTATTGGCCCGCCTTCATCACCGCCTGCTTGGCGATGCGATAGACATTGCCGCGACGACCGCGGAAACCCTTGGCGAGTGCGAGAACTTTCTTGTGGCGGGCGCGAGCCGTTACACCACGTTTGACGCGAGGCATGTGAGTACTCCTTGTTCGTCTGAGTTAAATGCCCATGCCGGGCAACATGGCGGCCATCGAAACCATGTTGGTTTCATGAACCGTCACTGCACCGCGCAGATGGCGCTTGTTCTTGGTGGTCTTCTTGGTCAGGATGTGACGCTTGAAGGCTTGACCGCGCTTGACGGTGCCACCGGGACGAACGCGGAAACGTTTTTTCGCGCTGCTCTTGGTCTTCATTTTGGGCATTGAATGCTCCTTTAGTTTGTGCTCGTGAGGCGACGTGGATGCTCCGCGTACTTGTTGGCCCCGAGACACTTCTTCATCCCGCCCCTGCCTTTGCAGGCAAGGGCGAAATCCCTTCAATCCTCTGCTGGCTACAGCTTTTGCCGACTCAAGCGGCGGTTGCCGGCTCGGTCGCGGCCTTTGGCGCGCCGCCACCGGCCTTCTTGCGGCCCGGCGCGATCATCATGATCATCTGCCGGCCTTCGAGCTTCGGAAACTGCTCGACCATGATCGTGTCACCCAATTCGTCGCGAATGCGCTGCAAAAGTGCCAGACCCAGCTCCTGGTGCGTGATCTCGCGGCCGCGGAAGCGCAGCGTGATCTTGCATTTGTCGCCATCCTCAAGAAAGCGCCTGATATTGCGCATCTTGATGTTGTAGTCGCCGTCGTCGGTACCGGGCCGGAACTTGATTTCCTTGACCTCGATGACCTTCTGCTTGGACTTCGCTTCGGCCGCCTTCTTCTGCTCGTGGTACTTGAACTTGCCGTACTCGATCAGGCGGCAGACCGGCGGGTTGGCCGCAGCGACAACCTCGACCAGATCCACGTCGCTTTCGCCTGCCATGCGCAGCGCTTCAGCAAGGCTGACGACACCCAATTGCTCGTTCTCGGGCCCAATCAGGCGAACTTCCGGGGCCATGATTTCCCGGTTCAGGCGGTGTTGGCGTTCCTCGCGGTGGCGGCGGTCGCGAAATGCAGTAGCGATGGTCAGAATCCTTCAATCAATTTGCTACAAAAAATGTAGCGAACACCGTAGCAACCACGCCCACAAACAACCGTTTACCAGAAACCGAACCAGAAAATCAGCGTTTGTGTTGGATGTCGCCGGCGATCAGTTCAGAGAACGCCTGCATCGACATGACTCCGAGGTCTTTATTTCCCCGGGCGCGCACTGCGACGGCACCTGCTTCCTTCTCTTTGTCGCCCACGACTAGGATGTAGGGAAGCTTTTGCAACGAATGCTTCCGTATTTTATACGTAATCTTCTCGTTGTGCAGGTCTAGCTGGACTCTAAGCCCTTGATTCTGCAGCGCTTTCGCAACCTCCGACGCGTAATCGGCCTGCCCTTCGCTGATATTGAGCACCGCGACCTGCGTGGGCGCGAGCCAGGCGGGCATTGCGCCGGCGTGGTGCTCGACCAGCATGCCGATGAAGCGCTCCAGGCTGCCGACGATCGCGCGGTGGAGCATCACGGGATAGGCACGGCCGCTCGTTTCCGTGACGTATTCGCCCCCGAGGCGCTCGGCCGTGTTGAAGTCGACCTGCATCGTGCCGCACTGCCACTGGCGGCCGATGGCGTCCTTCAGCGTGTATTCGATCTTCGGGCCGTAGAAGGCGCCATCGCCGGGGGCAATGACGAAATCGACGCCGGATCGACGCAGCGATTCCATCACGGCGTACTCGGCCTTGTCCCACAGATCGTCCGAACCGACGCGGTTCTCGGGCCGCGTCGCGACCTTGTAGAGGATGTCCGTGAACCCGAAGTCCGAATAGACCTTCTGCAACTGTGCCGTGTAGGCGATGCACTCGTCGAGGATCTGGTCTTCCGTGCAGAAGATGTGCCCGTCGTCCTGCGTGAAGCCGCGCACGCGCATGATGCCGTGCAGACCGCCGCTCGGCTCGTTGCGGTGGCATTGGCCGAATTCGCCATATCGCAGCGGCAGGTCGCGGTAGCTGCGCAGGTCGCTCTTGAAGATGATCACGTGGCCGGGACAGTTCATCGGCTTCAGCGCGTACTCGCGCTTTTCCGACTCCGTGACGAACATGTTCTCGCGATAGTTCTGCCAGTGCCCCGTCTTCTCCCATAGGCTCTTGTCGAGGATCTGCGGGCCCTTCACTTCCTGGTAGCCCGTGTCGCGGTAGACGCGGCGCATGTACTGCTCGACCTGCTGCCACAGCGCCCAGCCCTTGGGATGCCAGAACACCACGCCCGGCGCCACTTCGTCAATGTGATAAAGGTCCAGCTCGCGGCCGAGCTTGCGGTGATCGCGCTTCTCGGCCTCCTCGATGCGCTGGATGTATTGGTCGAGCTGCTTCTTGTCGGCCCAGGCCGTGCCGTAGATGCGCTGCAACTGCTCGTTCTTGGCGTCGCCGCGCCAATAGGCGCCGGCCAGCTTCGTGAGCTTGAAGACCTTCAGGAAACGCGTATTCGGCACGTGCGGGCCACGGCACATGTCGACATATTCCTGGTGGTAGTAGAGGCCCATGGCCTGCTCGTCCGGCATGTCCTCCACCAGGCGCAGCTTGTAATCCTCGCCGCGCGACTTGAAGACCTCGATGACTTCGGCGCGCGGCGTCATCTTCTTGACGACGTCGTAGTCCTGCGCGATCAGCTCGCGCATGCGCGCCTCGATGGCCGCCATATCCTCGGGCGTGAAGGGGCGCTCGTACGAGATGTCGTAGTAGAAGCCCTCCTCGATCACCGGGCCGATCACCATCTTGGCCGTCGGATAGAGCTGCTTCACCGCGTGACCGACCAGATGCGCCGTCGAATGGCGGATGATTTCCAGGCCCTCGTCGTCGCGCGGCGTGATGATCTGCAGCTTGGCACTGTGGTCGATGATGTCGCTAGCGTCGACCAGCTTGCCGTCGACCTTGCCGGCCAGCGTCATCTTGGCCAGGCCGGGACCGATGGATTGGGCCACTTCCACGACGGAAAGGGGGCCGGGGAACTCGCGCTGCGAGTTGTCGGGGAGCGTGATCTGGATCATGGAAAACCTCTGGCGGAAAAACAAAAAGCGCGGTGGGAAGCCGCGCTTTGCAATGGTCTGAGTGCTGGTGCGACCAGCGTGCGCGGGCTACCGGCCGCTTCCTTGAAGGAAAGAGCCGTTGAAAACGGTTGCCGTAGTTCGCGGTGTCATAACCAGATTGCCTTTCTCGCCCTTGTTGAGAGTACAGCCCTCCATTCTAGCCGCGCACCTCGAAAAGCAAACTTGAGCTGCATTGCCCAAAGGGTCCGCTGCGATCATGCAGCGCGCCGGTCGCGTAGCCGCTGCCGTTCGGGCCCGGCAAGGTCCGGGCATCGAGCAGCATCCAGTCGCCTGCGGGTGGACGTCGCAAATTGATCGTCAGATCGGCGTTGACGAAGCCGAGCTTCGACGGATGGACCCATTGCGAAATGCCCGCCACCAGGTCGGATGCGGACGCAGCCTGAGCGAGGGGCGATGGTGCTTCGTCGTCGACCAGGGGCCGTTCGAGCTTCATCCATGCAGCTGCCGGGCCAGGCTCAAGTATCTGGCCACGTGCCATGCGCACGCCGACGCCCGCAAAGAACGGGCTCATACGGAACGCGGCAGATGGCACTTCGGCGCCTTGTTCTGGCGGCTCAAAGCGCGCTTCTTCCTCGAAGCTTGGCAACTCGGGCGTCAGGCCGGTGCGCAGGAGCAAGGCGCTGCATCGCATCACGGGCTTGCCCTGCTGCTCGAAATCGATCGCAACCGTGCGTGCCTTCGACCCATCGCGCACCGTCGATATCTGTACCTCGATGGGCGAACGGTTGGCTGGCCTCCAGAAGTCGAAGCTCAATCGCGAAATCTGGCGCCCCTGCGTGGAAGCGTCGGCTTCAAGTATGCGCACAGCCAACGCGGCGGTGGCGCTCCCCTGCAGCGCATCGGCTGACCATGGACCGATGGCCGCGTCGCCGGGAATGAAGGCCGCGCCATCAGTGCGAAACACGGCATTGCGAACATCGGTCATCGTTGTCCCTCGCTTGACGGGCATCAGGCGACGTTCTTCAGACCCAGCACCTCGATCGGCTGGATCGACGGCGGCTCGCTGAACAGCTCGTCGGCCTTCGCCATGAGCGCCTGCGCGATGGGGCCCTTGAGGTGCGCCTGGCGGGAGGCCTCGTCCTCGAACGCATCGAAGACGCCAAAGGTCGTCGGGCCGATGCGCAGAGCGAACCAGATCGGCGTTGTCTTTTCCTGATGCGCCAGCGCAAGGCCGGTTTCAAGGAACTTCTGGACATCGGCCTCCTTGCCGGGCTTGGCTTCAAGGCGGGCGAACAGTGCGAGCTTGATCATCTCGGTACTCCGGTATGTGCGTGGTGCGACGCGCGGTATTGCGCGACCCGGAATGGACTTTAGGCAACCATTCTGGTTGAAGCTATTGGCATTTTTGACATCTTTGATATTGTTATTGCCATGAAGCTCCAAGTCCTCGTGCTCGACGGCGTTTTTGATACGGGTCTCTCCACGGTGCTCGACGTGCTCACCACGGCGAACGAACTTGCAGGCATGTTGCAGCTCGATGTCGCGCGCTTCGAGGTGACCGTGGTCGGGATGCGCGCGAGGGTGCGGACCTCGCAAGGCTTCACGGTCCCGGTGGCCCGGCTCGCCAATGCGAATGTGGCCGACTGGCTCATCGTGCCTGCGCTGGGCTGCAAGATGCCGGATGTGCTGGTGCCTGCGCTGCAACGCCCGGACGTGCGTGATGCCTGCAGCGCATTGAAGGAAGGCGCGGCCGCCGGCAGCAAGATTGCGGCAGCCTGCATCGGCACGTTCGTGCTGGCCGAGTCGGGCCTGCTCGACCACCACAAGGCCACGACGACCTGGTGGCTCGCGTCGATGTTCAGGCAGCGCTACCCGGCCGTGCAACTGGACGACTCCCGCATGGTGGTGAATTGCGGCGACGTGGTGACTGCGGGCGCGGCGCTGAGCCACGTCGACATGGCGCTCTGGCTCGTTCGGCAAGCCAGCCCCGAGTTGGCGAGTCTGGTCGCGCGCTACCTGATCGTCGATTCGCGGCCTTCGCAATCGGCCTATGTGATCTCCGACCACCTCGCGCACTCGGACCCATTGGTGGAGCGCTTCGAGCGTTGGGCCCGCGGCCGGCTGGCCGACGGCTTCTCGCTCGACGACGCGGCCGATGCGGCCGGCACCAGCAAGCGCACGCTGGCGCGGCGCATGCAGCAGGTGCTCGGCAAGAGTCCGCTGTCGTACTTCCAGGACCTGCGCGTCGAACGGGCGGTGCATCTGCTGAAGACCAGCGACAAGAGCCTGGAGCAGATCGCCGGGATGGTCGGCTACGCGGATGGGGTCACGCTGCGCAGCCTGCTGCGGCAAAAGCTCGGTCGCGGTGTGCGCGAAATGCGAATGAACGAATAACGGGATTCGGAACGGTGCCGATCAAGGCGCCGCCGCACCTCGCACCTCGCACCTCGCGACGCTGGCGCCAGTGCGGGGACGACTTGCCGCCCATGCAGTGCGCAGACAAAAAAAAGCCCGGCACACGCCGGGCTCGAAGAATGTGACAGCGAACCTGATCAGTGGAACTGTTCTTCTTCGGTCGAGCCGCTCAGCGCCTTGACGCTGGACGAGCCGCCTTGAATGACCGTGGTCACGTCGTCGAAGTAGCCTGCGCCGACTTCCTGCTGGTGCGACACGAAGGTGTAGCCCTTGTCGCGAGCCGCGAATTCAGGCTCCTGCACCATGTTCACGTAGTGCTTCATGCCTTCGCCGCGGGCGTAGGCGTGCGCGAACTGGAACGTGTTGAACCAGTTGATGTGGATGCCGGCCAGCGTGATGAACTGGTACTTGTAGCCCAGGGCCGACAGGTCTTCCTGGAATGAGGCGATCTGGCTGTCGTTCAGGTTCTTCTTCCAGTTGAACGACGGCGAGCAGTTGTACGACAGCAGCTTGCCCGGGCAGGCGGCATGCACCGCTTGCGCAAACTCGCGGGCGAAGCCGATGTCCGGCACGCCGGTTTCGCACCACACCAGGTCGGCGTACGGCGCGTAGGCAACGCCGCGGCTGATGGCTTGCTCCAGGCCGTTCTTGACGCGGTAGAAGCCTTCCTGCGTACGCTCGCCGGTCAGGAAGGGCTTGTCGTTCGCATCGTGGTCCGACGTGATCAGGTTGGCGGCTTCTGCGTCGGTGCGAGCCAGAACGATGGTCGACACGCCCATGACGTCAGCCGCGAAGCGGGCCGAAATCAGCTTCTCGCATGCCTCTTGCGTCGGCACGAGCACCTTGCCACCCATGTGGCCGCACTTCTTGACGGCAGCCAGTTGGTCTTCGAAGTGCACGCCGGCAGCACCCGAGGCGATCATGTTCTTCATGAGCTCGAAGGCGTTCAGCACGCCGCCGAAACCGGCTTCGGCGTCGGCCACGATCGGCAGGAAGTAGTCGATGAATTCCTTGTCGCCCGGGTTGATGCCGCGGCCCCACTGGATCTCGTCAGCGCGCTTGAAGGTGTTGTTGATGCGACGGACCATCGTGGGCACCGAGTCGTACGCGTAGAGCGACTGGTCGGGGTACATGGT
This sequence comes from Variovorax humicola, assembly GCF_037889915.1. Lineage (NCBI taxonomy): Bacteria > Pseudomonadati > Pseudomonadota > Betaproteobacteria > Burkholderiales > Comamonadaceae > Variovorax > Variovorax humicola. The sequence goes on from NZ_JBBKZV010000038.1 coordinate 29,522, forward strand.
TTCCGAGGTGTTGCCGTCGGCAGCGACTTGCCAGCCCGACAGGTACACGGCTTCGAGGCCGGCCTTGGCTTGCTGCATGGCCTGGCCGGCGCTGATCGCGCCGAATGCGTTGACGTAGCCCTTCTTGGCACCGCCGTTGATCTTTTCCCAGAGCTTCTCGGCACCGCGCTTGGCCAGCGTGTGCTCGATCGGCAGCGAACCACGCAAGCGCACGACGTCGGCGGCGCTGTAGCCGCGCTTGACACCCTTCCAGCGGGGGTTGGTGGCCCAGTCTTTTTCGAGGGCGGCGATTTGCTGCTCGCGGCTCAGTTGTTCAGTGATGGTTTGGGGCATGGTCACTCCGGAGTGTTGGTTGATGGGTCGGCTGGCGCCTTGGGTCTTACTGTAGCCGCAATCCCGAGTCTTATGTCTTATAGAAGACATAATTTTCTCTCAACAAAATCAACAAGTTACGGAAACTTCCCTCAATGTAAAACGCTCTTTCTCATATCGAGAAAATTTATTGCAGCGCAACACCCAATCGTTTCACGATGTGCAACTCGCTCCTTTGCCGTGAAAACACTGCCCTTTTCGCACTCAGTCCCGCGCGAACCAGTCACCGCTCGCGATGACACTGCGCCCGTCGATGTGCCGCGGGTGGATTTCGTAGACCAGGCAAATCAGTCGACGCGCTCCGATCACCACTTCGAGTTCACGCTTCAGGTACTCGCCGCTGCCGTCCGGCATCACGCCTTCCAGAAGGTCGAGTTCGGCTTCGACTGCGGGCCCGATGCGATAGACCTCGCCGCGAATGCGTCCCTCGCCGCCCAGCACCGCGCCGGGATAGGCGCCCAGGTCATACAGCGTGCCGGCGATCGCGCCATCGGCCACGCGCTGCGGCAACGGTCGATACCGCGCGATGTCATTGCTGCCGCCGGCACGCAAGGTGCCATAGACGAACACGTATCGGTCTGCGCATCGGTCTGCGTGGGTCGACTGCGGCATCATCGAATCTCTTTCGTTTGAACGGCTCGCAGTCTATTGAACCCCCATCACACCACCGGCCAGCGCTTGCTGGCCTACGCGTGCCTCGCGCTCAGCATGTCGCTTGTGGGCAGCTACGTCGCACTCTCCAAGCCGCTGGTCGCGACCTTTCCGGTCCTGCTGCTGGCCTGGCTGCGCTTCGGGATTGCCGGACTGGCGATGCCGCACTGGCTGCGCCGACCCGCCAACGAACCACCGATGACGCGCCGCACGCGTGGCCTCGTGTTCCTCGAATCGTTCCTTGGCAACTTCATGTTCTCGATCTGCATGCTGTTCGGCGTCAGCCTGACCAGTGCGGTGTCGGCGGGTGTGATCATGGCATCGCTTCCTGCCGTGGTCGCGGTGTTGAGCTGGATGTTCCTGCGCGAACGCATCACGGCGCGCGTGGTGATGGCGATCGGTTGCGCGGCAATCGGCATCGGGCTGCTTGCGCTCACGCCTGCGCACGCTGTCGCACCGGGCGCGCGGACCGCTGCAATGCCATGGCTCGGCAATCTGCTGGTGTTCTGCGCAGTGCTTTGCGAAGCCGCCTATGCGGTGATCGGCAAGTCGTTGACGGGGCAGCTCGGGCCGAAGCGCATCTCGTCGCTGATCAATCTCTGGGGCTTCCTGCTGTCTGCACCGTTCGGCATCTGGTTCGCGCTGCGCTTCGATTTCGACGCGGTGCATGCGGGCACATGGCTGCTGCTTGTCGTGTATGCAGTGGCTGCGAGCATCTGGACCGTGTGGCTCTGGATGACCGGGCTGAAGCACATCCCTGCTGCGCAAGCGGGCGTGTTCACGGTGATGTTGCCCGTCAGCGCAGCACTCGTCGGCGTGCTGGTGTTAGGGGAAACGCTGTCGTTGATGCAACTGTTGGCCTTCGCCCTCGCACTGCTGGGCGTGGTACTCGCGACATGGCCCGCGCGTCGCGAGTGAAGCAAGGGCGTTCTCTCCTCTGAAAAAACAACATCTCCCAATGAAAAAACCCTGTTTTCCCTTGGAAACGCGTTTTTTCTCATTTAGCATCCGCAGTGCCAGTGGATACGGTGTTTTTCATTGGTGAATGTCTCACCCAAAAAAAGGAAATCAATCATGGCAACTGCAAAGAAGGCTCCGGCCAAAAAGGCTCCCGCGAAGAAGGCCGCTCCGGCCAAGAAGGCGGCAGCTCCGGCAAAGAAGGCTGCTCCTGCGAAGAAGGCAGCCCCGGCGAAGAAGGCTGCTCCTGCAAAGAAGGCAGCTCCGGCCAAGAAGGCCGCACCGGCAAAGAAGGCGGCTCCCGCCAAGAAGCGCACTCCCAACGCTGCGTTCATGAAGGCCTTGACCCCCAGCCCGGCACTCGCCGCCGTGGTCGGTTCCACCCCGCTGCCGCGCACCGCCGTGGTCAGCAAGCTGTGGGACTACATCAAGAAGAACAACCTTCAGGACAAGGCCAACAAGCGCAACATCAACGCAGACGCCAAGCTGAAGGAAATCTTCGGCAAGCCGCAAGTGTCGATGTTCGAGCTCGCTTCGCTGATCGGCAAGCACGTCAAGTAAGCCGCAGGCGCCTTGTGCGCTTGCCCAAAAAAGCCGGCCTCGCGTGCCGGCTTTTTTTCGTCTCGACGCCGGATTTCCACCACGCTATCGAGTGACTCGCCGCAACGCATGAAACCAGGACGCGCGCTGCGAAGGCCGTTCGTGGGCACCCAGGGAACCGGCCTTGCCGGGCCACCGGGTGCGCCCCCTCGAGGGGCCTCGAGGAGGAGACGTCGCAGGCGCTTCGGGGGTGTTTCAATTTCACCAGGGATACCGCGGAACCGGCTTTGCCGGGCCGCTGGTATCGCCCCCTCGAGGGGGAGGCGCCGCAGGCGCTTCGGGGGTGTTTCATTTCAACTCTTTTCCGAGCGCGGACTTCGTGATGCCGCTCAGCGTGCCCCGCGTGGTGATGATCTCGGGGTCGAGCGGGATCTCGATCAGCGTGCCCGTATCGGCCTTCAGCGCGCGCAGCAACGCGCCTTCGAACTGGTCGGTAGCGGTGACCTGCTCGGCCGCGTAGCCGTAGGCGCGCGCGAGCGCGCAGAAGTCGGGGTTGCGCAATGCAGTGCCGCTCACATGCTGCGGATACTCGCGCTCCTGATGCATGCGGATGGTGCCGTACATGCCGTTGTTGAGCAGCACGATGATGCTCTTGCCGCCGTGCTGCGTGGCCGTTGCAAGCTCCTGCCCGTTCATGAGGAAGTCGCCGTCGCCGGCGATGGTGAACGCGATGCGTCCGCTCACCAGATTTGTAGCGATGCCTGCCGGCACGCCGTAGCCCATGGCGCCGCTGGTGGGCGCGAACTGCGTCTTGTGGCCCTTTACGAGGCCGTGATAGCGAAAGAAGCGATGCACCCAGCTGGCAAAGTTGCCGGCGCCGTTGGTGATGGCGGCGTCGTGCGGAAGGTGTTTCTGCAGCAGCGCGACGACTGCGGCCATGTCCACCGCGCCGCGTGGTGCTTCGGGCGGAAGCCCGGTCAGAGGCTGTGGCTGCAGATTGGCCAGGTAGTCGGCATTGGCTGCTTCTGTCCACGCCTGCCAGGGCAGCTCGGTCGGCGCCGTGAGCACCTCGAGGCTGCGCGCCGCCGCGCTCATGCCGGCGTTGATCGCGAGGTCGGCTTGGTAGACGCGATTCAGCTCCTCGGCGCTCGCGTGGATGTGGACGAGCTTCTGCTTCGACCGCGGTGCTTCGAGCAGCGTGTAGCCGCTGGTCGTCATCTCGCCCAGGCGCGGGCCGATCGCGATGACAAGGTCGCTGTCTTTCACGCGCTGCGCGAGCTTGGGGTTGATCGCGATGCCGACATCGCCGGCATAGAGCGGATGGTGGTTGTCGAAAGTATCCTGAAAGCGGAAGGCGTTGCCGACCGGCAGCTGCCAGTTCTCGGCGAATCGCTGCAGGGCTTGCGCGGCTTGGGGCGTCCATCCACTGCCGCCGGCGATCACGAAGGGGCGCTTCGACTCGAGCAGCATCTCGCGCAACGTGCGCAGCGCACCGGGGTCGCTCCACGGCTGCACCGCCTCTACGCGCGGCAGCGGCTGCGCCGTCGTCATCGAGCGCAGCATGTCCTCGGGCAGTACCAGGACGACGGGGCCAGGCCGTCCGTTCATCGCAGTTGAAAAGGCGCGCGCAACGTACTCCGGGATTCGACTGGCATCGTCGATACGCTCGACGCGCTTGGCAAACCCCTTCGTGCTCGGACCGAAGAAGCTGCCGAAGTCGACTTCCTGGAACGCCTCCCGGTCGCGGAAGTCGCTGCCCACGTCACCGATGAAGAGCACCATCGGCGTCGAATCCTGGAACGCGTTGTGCACGCCGATCGACGCGTTGGTTGCGCCCGGTCCGCGCGTGACGAAGCAGATGCCGGGCCGGCCGGTGATGCGCGCATGCGCATCGGCCATGAAGGCAGCGCCGCCTTCCTGCCGGTTGATGATGAAGCGGATCGCATCGCCATGCGCATGAAAGCCGTCGAGCACCGCGAGGAAGCTCTCGCCAGGCACGCCGAATGCGTGCGTCACGCCTTGCGCGACGAGGCACGACACGAGCAGGTGGCCGGCCATGACAGGCGACGGAGAGGTTGCGCCGCTCACGACGTCTTGCGGGGGGGTGGGGTTGGCTTGTGTCACGCGGGGCCTCTTCTCAGGTGATTCAGGTGATCTCGATTGATGGCCGATTATCGGGAACGCTCGATTCACCGTGGCCCCTCGGGAAAGCGCTGTGGCAGCTCTTCGTGTCGCGGTGAATTATGGGTCTGTGCTGCAATCGACCCCATGCTCGATCCGACACTCGATGATCTTCGGCGCTACGCCATCGCACGAACACTTTTCAAGCCCACGACACTGCCGCGCGCCATCCAGCGCCTGGGTTTCGTGCAGGCAGACCCGATCCGGGCACCGGCGCGGGCCCAAGACCTGACGCTGCGGCACCGCGTGAAGGACTATCGCGCGGGCGACCTCGAGCGCAGATACGCCCGCCTGGCCGTGGAGGAAGACTGCCTCGTCAACTACGGCTTCCTGCCCCGCGAACACCTGGCGCTGATGCATCCGCGCGAAGCCAGGCGCGACTGGGATGCGGAAACCCGACGCAAGGCAGCCGACGTGCTGGCCTTCGTGCGCGAACATGGGCCAGTGCACCCGCGCGAGGTGGAGCAGCACTTCGCGCACGGACGCATCCAGAATTACTGGGGCGGCTCCAGCAACGCGACCACGCACCTGCTCGACGGCATGCACTACCGTGGCATGCTGCGCGTGGCGCGGCGCGACAGCGGCACCCGTGTCTACGAGGCGGTAGCTCATGCGCCGTGCGACGACAGCCCCGCCGGCCGCGCTCGGCGCGCGGCCGCGCTGGTCGAACTCGTGGTGCGCAAGTACGCGCCGCTGCCGGCAGCCAGCCTCACCTACCTCGTGCGGCTGCTCGGCTATGGCGCGCCGCACCTGGCAGCACAGACGCAGGCTGCGCTGCTCCAGGCGCGCGAGCAACTGGCCAGTTGCCGCATCGACGGCACGACCTGGTACTGGCCCGGCGACGAGAACCCCGCTTCAAGGCGCCACGCGCCCGACGATGCGGTGCGCCTGCTCGCACCCTTCGACCCGGTGGTCTGGGACCGGCGCCGCTTCGAACTGCTCTGGGGCTGGACCTACAAGTTCGAGGCCTACATGCCCGCTTCGAAGCGGCAGTTCGGCTACTACGCGCTGCCGATGCTGTGGCACGACCGCGTGATCGGCTGGGCCAACGTCACGGCCAGCGCAGGCGGCCTGCAGCCGGCCTTGGGCTATGCGGGCGTCCAGCCGCGCGGGGCGGCATTCCGAGCCGCGCTCGACGACGACCTGCAACGCATGACGCAGTTCCTGGCGCGACGCTGACCCCGTGCCGGGGGGGCCTGGCCCCTGCGTGACGGCGCGTTAGCGCGAGCTTCAGGTGCCCGATCGCTGGCTCGATGGCGCTGCGTCGTTCGATCAAGAGCCGCGTTGCCAAAATCCGGGGAAATTTCGCCACCGGAAGCCGTACAACGGAGTTGACCGATCGTTGTGCGACTGGCCAGGATTGATCGCGCACCTTGGCAAGTCGTCTATTTGAGCGCCTTGCCCTGCGCGGCCCCCAGCGGCGTGTGCAGCTGCGAGGGCACCCACGCGCCCGTGTTGTCATCGCGCCCCTGCAACAGGTATCGCGTGTCAGACTTGCCGTAGTTCTGCACGGCCATCGCCGAGAACTTGCCGATGTCGGTCTTCGGGTCGCGCAGGCGGTTGACGATCAGCACGTTCTTCGTGTCGGCGAAGTCGGCCATCATGTTCTGGTCACCTTCACTGTCGCCGGCCACGAAGCTCGGACCGTAGCCGTACTTGCTGACCAGGAAGCGCCGGATGTTCTTCGTCTTGCCAGGCCCTTGCGTCTGGTCGTAGCCGTGGCGGAACTCAGGCTGGATCACGCCGAAGGTGTCGCGCTCCAGTTCCATGGCGAGCACGCGCTCGGGCGGGTTGTTGTAGCCGAAGGCAAGGTTCGACGAAATCTCCTTGATGACATCGACGAACGATGCCGAGCACACCCAGACGTCAAAGCCCGCGTCGCGGAAGGCCGCGTACAGCTCCTGCATCTCGGGTTGCAGCCGCAGCCCGTTCTTCCAGCTCACCGACACCACGCCCGCGCGGCCCGGCAGGACGGCGGGCGAAGTCCACTTGACCTTGGCGATCGGCTCCTTCAGCTGCCATGCCAGGGTTTCGGCCGTGAGCTTGCGTACTTGCGACTCGGTCATGCCGGCAAAGAGGTAGGTGACCCAGGGGTAGGCCGTATCGTGGTCGAAAGTGCCGCCAACGGCCTCGTAGAGATAGCGCACCTTGGTCGTGAACGCCGAGTAGTGCGGGCTCAGTGCAACCACGGCCAGGGACTGGTCGCCCTTCAGGCCCTTGTAGTTCTGGTAGAGCCAGGCATAGCTGGCCACGATGTCGGACACCACGCGGTCGATGTTGACCGGCTGGCCGGCGGCGTTGTCGTATGCAGGCAGGAAGTCCTTTTTCGGGATGTTCTTGCGCAGCGCGACTTCGAGCTGCGCGGGCGTGGCACCGAAGACGAGGTTTTCGAGCTGGTAGATGAGCGAGGCTTCCTCGATATCGAGGAAGACGCTGGTGTTGTCCCAGTCGAACACCACATAAGGCGGCTTCGCGGGGTTGTAGCCCGCGCTGCCCTTGCCGAGACTGGCAATGAGGCCCTCGATCTGCCCGCGGTTGAAGGCGTCCCAGTGGCCCGGTGTCAAACCCCTGGAGGGCGACAGGCTGGCGCAGCCGGCAGCGACGAGCGCGGCGGCCGTCGGCGTGTGAAGGACGAGACGACGTTGCATTGTTTTCTCCCTGTGATCAAAGCGATGAAAAAGACGGGCATGCGAAACACCAGTGACAGGTCTGGGACAGTTCGCCGTTCAGCGCACCAGCAGCGGCGCCAGGCGTTGATCGAGCACCGCGAGATCGCTTTCGTCCTTCAGTCCGACGCCGGTCAGCCCCAACCGCAAGGACTCCCGCATCAGCCATGCCAGCTTGAGGGCGGCGGCTTCGCAAGGCAGGCCCTCGGGCCGCACGTTCGAGATGCAGTTGCGCTCGGCGTCGTTTCGCCCGCGTCGGGGCGAATGGGTCAGGTAGATGCCGAGACTGTCGGGCGAGCTCAGCCCCGGCCGCTCGCCGATCAGCATGACCGAGAGCATGGCGCCGAACAGCTCGCCCACCTCGTCTGCCAGTGCCACGCGCGCCTGCGTGGCGATGACCACCGGCGAGAAGCGCGTCTCGGCCGGCAGGTGCGAGCGCAGGGCCGCGAGCAGCGGCGCGGCATGACGCGCCACGGCGAGCGAAGAGAGTCCGTCGCCGATGACGACGCAGACATCGCAGCCATGGCGCCCTGTGACGCGCAAGCGGCCGCCATCGTCCTCGTCGAGCCGGCGGCCCAGGTCGGGGCGGCGCAGGTAGGTGGTGCGGTCGGCGGCGCGGCTGCGCGCGCGCACCACTTCCCAGTGCTGCGCGCTCAAGGCGGCGTCGAGCACATCGACATCGAGCGCCGCATGGATCGCATCACGCGCCATCGCATGCGCCCAGCCGAAGCGCAGCGTCTCGTCGGTCGGCATGCCGGCGCCGGCTCGGCCGAGCGCCAGGCGCGCCGGCGTGGCCGAGCGCCACTGCGCCCAGGGGTTGGGTGTGACCGATTCGCTCATGGCGCAAGGGCGGCCAGCCCGCTCATGTCGGCCAGCAGCCTGTTGGAAGACGGTGGTGCGAGTTGCCCCGCGACATTGGTGATCCGCATGCGCTGCAGCCAGGCCTCGAACTCCGGTGCGCGCTTCAGGCCCAGCGTGTCGCGCAGGAACAGCGCATCGTGGAACGAGGTGCTCTGGTAGTTGAGCATCACGTCATCCGCGCCCGGAATGCCCATGATGAAGTTGATGCCCGCCGTGCCCAGCAGCACCAGCAAGGTGTCCATGTCGTCCTGGTCGGCTTCGGCATGGTTCGTGTAGCAGATGTCGCAGCCGATGGGCAAGCCCAGCAGCTTGCCGCTGAAATGATCTTCGAGCCCGGCGCGAATGATCTGCTTGCCGTCGTACAGATACTCCGGCCCGATGAAGCCGACCACGGTGTTGGTGAGAAAGGGCTTGTAGCGCCGCGCCAGCCCATAGGCCCGCGCCTCGCAGGTCTGCTGGTCGACGCCGAAGTTGGCATCGGCCGAAAGCGCGCTGCCCTGGCCGGTCTCGAAGTACATGACGTTCTCGCCGATGGTGCCGCGCTTGAGCGCCAGCGCGGCTGCATAGGCTTCGTCGAGCAACTCGGGCGTCACGCCGAACGACAGGTTCGCCTTTTCAGTGCCGGCGATGGACTGGAACACGAGGTCGACCGGTGCACCCGCTTCCGCGAGCTTGAGCGTGTTCGTCACATGCGTGAGCACGCAGCTTTGCGTGGGGATCTCGAAGCGTTGGATGACCTCGTCGAGCATGTGCAGCAATTGGCCCAGCACCTGCATGCTGTCGGACGCCGGGTTGAGGCCGATCATCGCGTCGCCGGCGCCGTAGAGCAGTCCGTCGAGCGTGGAGGCGGCCACGCCGCGCAGATCGTCGGTCGGGTGGTTGGGCTGCAGGCGCACTGCGAGATGGCCGGGCAGGCCGAGCGTGTTGCGAAAACGCGTGCTCACGCTGCACTTTTTGGCGACTGACACCAGGTCCTGGTTGCGCATGAGTTTCGACACCGCCGCCACCATCTCGGGCGTGAGGCCGGGCGCCAGCGCGGTGAGCGTGGCGGTGGTGGCCTTCTCGGACAGCAGCCAGTTGCGAAAGTCGCCGACAGTGAGGTGCGACACCGACGCGAAGGCTTGCGCGTCGTGGCTGTCGATGATGAGCCGCGTGATGTTGTCGTTCTCGTACGGAATCAACGCTTCCGTCAGGAACTGCCTGAGCGGCGTGTCGGCCAGCACATGGCGCGCGGCCATGCGCTGCTGCGCCGTGGCGGCACCGACACCCGCAAGGTAATCGCCCGAGCGCGCGGGGCTGGCGAATGCCATGACCTGCCGCAGGTCCTCGAAGGCGAAGACCCGGGATGCGATGGTGGTGCGATAGCGCATCGTTTCTCAGACGCCGGTGGCCGAGGAAGACAGCATCTCGTCCGGTGCGGCCGCCCTGCGTTGCGCCGATGTCAGCAGGAAGTAGCCGTAGGCCACCCCCATCAGCACCAGGAACAACACGGTCAGCATGAAGTTGAACCACACCATCGCACCGAGGCACACCACGCCCAGGCCGAGCGCGACGGCCGGGAACACGGGGTAAAAGGGCGCGCGGTAGGTGCGCAACAGGCTCGGCTCGGTGCGGCGCAGCCTGAACAGCGCCGCCATCGAGATCAGGTACATCACGATCGCGCCGAGCACGGCCATGGTCACGATGTTGGCGGTGAGCGTCTGGCCGCCGAACTGCACCCACTCGTCGCTGAAGATGGCAATGACGCCGATGACCCCGCCCGCCAGCAGCGCACGGTGCGGCGTGTCGAAGCGCGGGCTCAGGCCGGCGAAGTAGCGCGGTAGATAGCCCGCGCGCGCCAGCGCGAAGATCTGGCGAGAGTAGCCCATGATGATTCCGTGGAAGGAGGCGATGAGCCCGAACAGACCGATCCACACCAGCATGTGAAGCCAGCCGCTGTTGTCGCCTACCACTGCCTTCATGGCCTGCGGCAGCGGGTCGTTGATGTTGGCGAGCTTGCGCCAGTCGCCCACGCCGCCCGCGAAGATCATCACGCCGAAGGCCAGCACCACCAGCGTGACGATGCCCGTGGTGTAGGCGATGGGAATGGTGCGGTGCGGATCGCGCGCTTCCTCGGCCGCCATGGCCGCGCCCTCGATGGCAAGAAAGAACCAGATCGCGAACGGGATCGACGCGAAGATGCCCGAGAGGGCTGCGGCATTGAGCACGTCGCCACCGGCCCAGCCGTTGGCCACGAAGTTGGCCATGGTCCAGCCCGGCGTGACCACGCCCATGAACACCAGCAGCTCGACGATGGCCAGCACCGTGACGAACAGCTCGAAGGCCGCCGCGATTCCTACGCCGATCCAGTTGAGCCCGATGAAAATCACATACGCGGCGAGCGCGAACCATTTCGGGTTGACGCCCGGGAACTGCACGTTGAGGTACGCACCGATGGCCAGCGCGATGGCCGGTGGCGCAAAGACGAATTCGACCAGCGTCGCGAAGCCCGCAACGAAACCGCCATGCGGCCCGAAGGCGCGCCGCGCATACGCGAAGGGCCCGCCCGCATGCGGGATGGCCGTCGACAGTTCGGTAAAGCTGAAGATGAAGGTGGTGTACATGGTCGCCACCAGCACTGTGGCCACCAGAAAGCCGAGCGTGCCGGCGGTGTTCCAGCCATAGCTCCAGCCAAAGTATTCACCCGAGATGACGAGGCCCACCGCGATGCCCCAGAGCTGGATGGGGCCGAGTACCTTTTTCAAATGACCTGTGCCGGCATGGGCAGTCGATGCGGTCGTCGAGGCTTCAGTAGGGTGCATGGGGGCTTCCTCTCGTTTGTGGATGTGGACAGCGCGTTGTCATGGTTCAAATAAGGAATGGAGCCTGCCGCAATCAGAAGAAGCCCAGCTTGTTCTCTCTGCAGTTTGCGAGCAGTGGGTTGCGCCGGTGGACAACCAGTACTTCGAGAACATCACACCCGTCACCGGCAAGTTCTTCCACGAGGTGCCGCGCTCCGCGCCGGCCGACATCTACCGCCGATGAAATAGCCGTAGCGCATTTTTTGAACAGCACCGCGGTGTCGAATTTGCCCGATTCGAGCATGTCCATTGACTCGTCCCCATTTGCTGCTGATGGCGCCACGACATGCGGCGACCCGCGCTGACAACCGCAAGGCGCGTACCCGTGCGGATCGGGACATTCCCTGAGTACTTCCTCGTGGCAGCAAAGCCCCGCAGAGGGTTTCCATTCGCAATGTGCGACATGCACGCGCGAACATGGGGACTAGGATGTCGCACAAGGCGAACGGAAACCCAGGGAGACACGCATGAGTGAAGCGCAGTTGCCATCCGACGGAGTGGAGCAGGCTCGCGAGCTGTTCTTCAGGCAGGGCCGCGGCCCCGCGCCGTGGATCGCGCCGCACATCTCGCGCTCGTGGCAGCGCAGCCGGCCGGTCGACCGCCAATGCATCGATCCCGAGCCGATGGCGCTGGCGCGGCTGAGCGAGAGGCGCGAACACGCAAGGCGACTGCTCAACTGCGCGCAACCCGAACTCGATGGCCTGGCCGAGCACGCAGTCGGCAACGGCTGCGTCGTCATCCTGTCGGACGCTAGCGGGCTGATCCTCGAAGAAATCGGCAGCCCCGACTTCCTGCCCAAGGCCGAGCGCGTCGCACTGCAGCCCGGCGTGGAATGGTCTGAAAACCACCGAGGCACCAATGCCATCGGCACCGCTCTGGCGGAACGCGAGGCGCTGATGGTGCTGGGCGGCGAACACTACCTCGTGCAGAACGGCGCACTGGGCTGCGCAGCGGCGCCCATCTTCACCGGGCGCGGCGAACTGGCGGGCGCGCTCGACATCTCGGGCGAGACCGCGCGCGTCAACCAGCATGCGCTGGGCTTGGTTCGGATGGCCGCGCAGCAGGTTGAACACCGGATGATGCTGGCCGAGGCCGGCGGCCATGTGCTGCGCTTTCACGCGCGGCCGTCGCTGATCGGCACCGCCCGCGAGGGGCTCATGGTGATCGAGGGCGGGCGGATCGCCGCAGCCAATCGTGTCGCGCTCGAGTTGTTCGGCCGGTCGTGGGAGGATCTGCTCGACCTCGACGCCCGCGACTTCCTCGGCGCGAACTGGCCGCGCATGGAAGACCGGCGCAGCCTGCTCACCCTGCCGGGCGGACGCCAGATCGCCACCGTGATGGAGCGCTCGGCCACGCCGGGCAGCCCACGCACCGCAAACAGGCGCATGCATGCGCCCGAAGGCACGGCGACAGCAGAAGCCGACGACGTGGTGCCCTTGCTGGAACGGGCCGTCCGGGTGTTGAACGAAGGCGTCTCGGTGCTGGTCAACGGGGAAACCGGCAGCGGCAAAGAAGTTTTCTCCCGACGCCTGCATGCCGCGAGCCGCCGCAAAACGGGCCCCTTCGTCGCGGTCGACTGCGCCTCGCTGCCCGAGACGTTGATCGAATCCGAGTTGTTCGGCTACGAAGACGGCGCCTTCACCGGTGCCAGGCGCAAGGGCATGGCAGGCCGAATCCGTCAAGCCCACGGTGGCGTGCTGTTTCTCGACGAAATCGCGGAGATACCGCTGGCACTGCAGACACGTCTCTTGCGTGTACTGGAGGAACGCGTGGTCATGCCGCTGGGCGGCGGCCAGGGCGTGGCGGTGGATTTCGATCTGATCTGCGCCACGCACGGCAACCTGCCAGCACTGGTCGAGGCTGGACGCTTCCGCGCCGACCTGATGTACCGCGTGGCGGGCTTCGGCGTCTGCCTGCCTTCGTTGGGCCGGCGCAGCGACAGGCATGCGCTGATCGCGCGGCTGTTTCTCGAATCGGGCGGTGCGGCCAAGCACCTGCAGCTGGAAAGCGATGCGCTCGAGGTGCTTGCGGCATACCGGTGGCCCGGCAATATGCGGGAGCTGCGAAGCACGCTGCGCGTCGTCGTCGCGCTGGCAGACATGGGCGATGCAGTTACGACCGAAATGCTTCCCGAGCATCTGCGCGATGCCTGCGCAACGTCCAATGAAGAGTACCCGTCCCGCATTTCCGCATCACCTGCAACGGTGCAGTTGACGGACATCAAGCGCTGCGCCATCGACGACGCTCTCAACGCCTGCGACCATGACATCGCCAATGCGGCGCGCCGCCTGGGCGTGCATCGCAGCACTATTTATCGACATCTCGCGCACCGGCGTCACAAACAGGACTACTCACGGCAGATTAACTAGAATCCACACTGTTCCGGCGCAAGCCGGGGCGAAGCGTTCTCAGGGCGGGGTGCAATTCCCCACCGGCGGTGATGGCAGCGAAAGTTGCACAAGCCCGCGAGCGCCTTGGCTCCCACGGGGCCGAGGGTCAGCAGATTTCGGTGCGATTCCGAAGCCGACGGTCACAGTCCGGATGAAAGAGAGCGCGAACCGCAGGCTTGGCTGCGCGCTGTTCGTTGCGCGGCCAGTGTGTGGTTTCGCGAGCCCTGATTCAGGAAACCTGCTTTAACACAAGAGGCACCATGAGTCAGATCAACGACCTTCCCCTTTCCGCCATTCCGGCGTCCGACGCATCACGCGGACTGCGCATTGCCCTGGTGCAGGCGCAATGGCATTCCGACATCGTGCACCAGGCGCGCGATGCCTTCCTCGACGAGATGGAGCGCCAGGGCTTCGCGCGCGACCGCATCGACGTCATCGACGTGCCGGGCGCGTTCGAGATCCCGCTGCATGCCAAGCGGCTGGCGCTGTCGGGCCGCTATGCCGCCATCGTCGCCTGCGCGCTGGTGGTGGACGGCGGCATCTACCGTCACGAGTTCGTCGCCAATACGGTCGTCAGCACGCTGATGTCGCTGCAGCTCGAAACCAACGTGCCGATGCTGTCGGCCGTGCTCACGCCGCACCACTTCCACGAGCACGTGGAGCATCGCAAGTACTTCCACCGCCACTTCGCCATCAAGGGCACCGAGGCGGCCGATGCCTGCATCAAGACGCTGGAGAGCCTGCGCAAGATCGAGGCGCTGACGACAGCATGAGCGGCGGGCTGCAATGACCAGGGTCACCATCTTTCACAACCCCAACTGCAGCACCTCGCGCAACGTGCTGGCGATGATTCGCGAGCACGGCATCGAGCCTGAAGTAGTCCAGTACCTGAAGACGCCGCCGTCGCGAGAGAAGCTGCGAGAACTCGCAGGCGCCATGGGCACGACCGTGCGCGGCCTGTTGCGCCAGAAAGGCACGCCTTATGACGAACTCGGCCTGGACGATGCGAAGTGGACCGACGAGCAAATTCTCGACTTCATGCAGGCGCATCCCGTGCTGCTGCAACGCCCGATCGTCGTGACGCCGACGGGCGCGCGCATTTGCCGGCCCAAGGAAGTGGTGAACGAGATCCTGCCGCCGAGCTGATCGACGGCGTTCAGGCCGACGCGGGAACCAGCAGCGTGCGTCGCACGCGCCGGACGTTGAATGCGCTTGCAATTAGCACGCCCTGCGTCAGCGCCAGGCCCAGGATCACGCTCAGGTATTGGCCGTTGTCCATCAGCCGGCCGAAGATCAGCGGCGCCACCGCTTGCCCGATGTCGAGGCCGGCATACACCACGCCATAGACGCGGCCGGTGGCATTGGGGGGCGTCGACTTCTTGACCAGCAGGTCGCGCGAGGGTCCGGCAATGCCAGACGCAAAACCCATCGCGCCGAACAACACCGGCACCAGCGCCGCCGGGAAGCTGGCGAAGGCCAGCACCAACGCCAGCACGGCTGCAATGCCAAACCCCGCGCCCACGATGCGCTCGCAGCGCGACGGGTCGGAGGCAAGGAAGCCGCCCACCACCATGCCGCCTGCGCTCGCCACCATGTACACGGTGAGGCACGTCGCCACCAGCGCCACCGGCACCGCATGCAAGTGGCCGGCCGCCACCGGCGCAAAGGTCTGCACCACGCTGATCACCATTGCATAGAACAGGAAGAATCCGAAGCACATCCATACCGCGGGGATGCGCAGGAAGTCGAAGTCACTGCCGACGTGTGTGCCGTCCCGATGCCCGGTTGCCTTGTGCACCGCCTTGACGTCGAGCGCCAATACCTCGCGAAAAAGCCACAGCACGAGCAGCACGCCCAGCGCCACCGCGCCGGCAGACGCCAGCGCCACGCGCCAGGAGAACGCAATGGCCAGCGGCACCACGAAAGCCGGCGCCAGCGCCCAGCCCAGGCTCCCGGTAATGCCGTGCACGCTGTAGGCATGACCCAGCCGGGACGGTGCCACCTTGCGGTTGAACAGGGTGTAGTCAACCGGGTGGAACACGCCGTTGCCCATGCCCGCGAACACCGCGCAGACCAGCAGCATCCAGTAGCTCTGCGCCGCCGAATAGCCGATGGCAGCCAGCGCCAGCAGGCCGAGCCCCGCAAACAGCACCGGCCGCGGCCCGAGCTTGTCGACCACGAAACCCGAAGCCGCCTGAACCAGGCAGGAGACGACGAAGAACACGGTCAGCACTGCGCCGAGTTCCGTGTAGCTCACGTTGAAAGCGTCCTTGATCCATGGGAAAAGGGGCGCCAGCGTCAACTGGCTGAAATGGCTGATGGCGTGGGCCAGGCCGACCAGGCCGATCAACTTCGCGTCGGATCGCAAGGTCGGGTTGGCGGCGGCAGGGTGGGAGGCGGCGGTCATGTCTGGCAACAAATTCAAAAGCGGACTTTGATGCTAGCCGTGCAAGCAGCGTCAGAATGGCGATAGAGGGACAACATTTGTCGTAATCATGCCAAGCACTGAAACGCCAGACCGAATCCGCGAGTTGCCGCGAAACGTATCGCGCGGCGCCGCACCCGCCCCCATCAACAGCGTCGGCCCCCTCACGCCGCATCTCTACGCACCCGACGCGGTGCGCCCGCTGCGCGCCAAGGAACACTTCCTGAAGGCGGACACACTGGTCGAACTGCACCAGCATCCGTGGCCGCAACTCACCTTCTCGACGCGGGGCGTGATCCGCCTGAGCACCCAGGACGGCAGCTACATCGTGCCCCCCTCGCGTGCGCTCTGGGTGCCGGCCAACATGCCGCACAGCATCACGCTGATCGAAGACGCCGAACTGCGCACGGTATACCTGCATGGGTGGATCGCGCCAAGCTGGGAGAAGTGCGAGGTGCTCGAAATCAGCCGCCTGATGCGCGCACTGATGCTGGCGCTCGACACCACGCCCGACGGCCTGCCGCCCGCCGACCCGCACGCCGCACAGCGCGAACGCTGGATCGCCCCGCTGCTGGTCGATGAACTGGAGCGCGCCACGCAGATCCGGATCGACGTGCCGCTGCCCGCCAACAAGCGCCTGCGCCAGTTGTGCGAAACGATGCTGCGCGCCCCCGCCAGCCGCGCCACGCTGGCCGAACGCGCCCAGGCCATTGGCGCCAGCGAACGCACCGTGGCGCGCATGTTCCGCGACCAACTCGGCATGAGCTGGCAGCAATGGCGCCAGCAAGCCGTCATGGCGCATGCGCTGCCGCTTCTGGCGCGCGGCATGCCGGTGAGCCAGGTCGCCACCGCCAGCGGCTATGCCACAGACAGCGCTTTCTGCGCCATGTTCAAGGCGGCGACAGGTCAGTCGCCAACCGCTTTTCAACACAAGAAGAAGTCGTAAGGCCGCTACCAAGGAGTTCCTCATGAAAATCCGCATCGCCATCGCCGGCCTCGCACTCACCGTCGCCGGTACTGCCTCGGCAACCGACCTGCTGGGCAGCCTCAAGTCCCAGGCCGGGAACTTCTCGATGCCCGAGATGGGCTCCAGCACCATGGGCAACGCCGCCGGCGTGCTGCAGTACTGCATGAAGAACAACTACCTGGCTGGCGGCGACGCCGGCGCTGTCAAGGACAAGCTCCTCGGCATGGTCAGCGGCGAGCCACCGCAGCAGGCCGGCTACGCCAGCGGCGCCAAGGGCTTGCTGCAGGGCACCGACGGCCAGTCGTTCGACCTGAAGAGCGTGTCGGGCAAGCTCAAGACGAAGGCTTGCGACTATGTGTTGAAAAACGCGAAGTCGATGGTGTGATGTGGGGTGCGCGTCCCCCTCGGATTTACGACTCGGGAGCTTGGATTCGTACAATTTGGGCAAATCCTACTTTGGAAGACCCGTCCGATGAATTGCATGGGCAGTGCGGGAAGGTAGCAAGCCGCTGATCAATTGACACTGGCAGACTCCACCAAGTCCTGAAGACTTGCGGGTGTCTCATCCGTTTCATCGCATTCCAATCCTGAAGCCAGCCGAATTCGTGGCGCGGCGCGAGCAGTCATGAATTCGATCGCCAACAACTCCATTCCACTGCGCCAGCGCCTCTCGCGCTTCATGCCCTGCCTCGGCTGGCCGCGACCGAGCCGCACGCTTTTGCAAAACGAAGCACTGGCCGGCATCACCGTCGCGCTCATGGTGTTGCCGCAAGGCGTGGCATACGCCGCGCTGGCGGGCATGCCGCTCGTCACCGGCGTGTATGCGGCGCTCTGGCCGGCACTGGTGGCGGTGTTGTTCAGTTCATCGCAACGTCTGTCCGTCGGGCCGACCGCGCTCACCAGCCTGCTGGTGGGCGCATCGCTGGCGCCGCTGGCCGTGGCGGGCAGCGCGGAATGGGTCGCGATGGCGGTGTGGCTCACGCTGATCTCCGGCGCCATCCAGATCGTGATCGGCGTGGGCGGCTTCGGCTGGATCCTGCGGCTGGTCAACTCGCCGGTGCTCAGTGGCTTCACGCAGGGCGCGGCCATCCTGATCGCGCTGTCTCAATTGCCTTCCCTCCTGGGGTTCACCGGCCGTACCGTCATGCAGGCCCTGCAAGGCGGCACG
Organism: Variovorax humicola; assembly: GCF_037889915.1. NCBI lineage: Bacteria > Pseudomonadati > Pseudomonadota > Betaproteobacteria > Burkholderiales > Comamonadaceae > Variovorax > Variovorax humicola. Next base: position 47,540 of record NZ_JBBKZV010000038.1, read on the forward strand.
CCACCGGACTGGACGGCCATGGCGTTCGGCCTCGGCAGCATGGCCGTGTTGTGGCTCGGCAAGCGCTGGGCGCCGAAATTCCCGACCACGATGGCGCTGGTCGGCGGCGCGGCAGCCATCAGCTATGCGATGAGCTACGCGCTGCTCGGCGGCGCGGTGGTGGGTGCGCTGCCTTCAGGGTTGCCGTCGCTGTACCTGCCCGACTTCTCGTCGCTGCACCGTCTTTCGGCGCTGCTGCTTCCCGCGCTCATGATCACGCTGGTGAGCTTCCTGGAAACCGCGTCGAGCGCCAAGATCGACAACGCCCGCGCCGGCACGCTCTGGAACGAAAACCAGGACCTGATCGGCCAGGGCCTGGCCAAGGTCGCGTCAGGGTTGACCGGTGCATTCCCGACCAGTTCGTCGTTCTCGCGCTCGGCCATCACGCTCTATGCCGGCGCGCAAACCGGCTGGGCCACGCTGTTCAGCGTGCTCGTCGTCGCCATCGCGCTTCTGTGGCTGATGCCGCTGATGTACCACGTGCCGCAGGCGGTGCTGGCGGCGGTGGTGATGACGGCGATTCTCGGACTGCTCAAGCCGCGTACCTTCGTGGCTTTGTGGAAGATCTCGCGTGTCGAGGCCGGCATCGCGCTTGCCACCTTCGTGCTCACCATGGCCACGGCGCCGTCGATCTACTGGGGCGTGCTGGGCGGCCTGCTCGCCAGCCTGGCCAACTACATGTACCGCCACCTGCACCCGCGCATCATCGAAGTCGGCCTGCACGGCGATGGCAGCCTTCGTGACCGCCACCTTTGGAAACTGCCGCCGCTGGCCCCACACCTCTACGCCTTGCGCATGGATGCCGAACTGGACTTCGCTTCCGCCAGCACGCTGGAGCGTGCCGTCCTCGAAGCCATCGCGGCGCGGCCGGGCCTGACCGACGTGTGCCTGTTCGCGCAACCCATCAACCGCATCGACATTACCGGCGCGGAGGTGTTCGGCTCGATCCGACGGGCGCTTGAAAACGAGGGTGTGCGCCTGCACCTGAGCGGCCTCAAGCTGCCGGCGCAACGGGTGCTGGAACGCGCCGGCCTGCTCGCGCCGGGGCCGTTGCTGTTCGTCTACCGCACCGATGCGGACGCGCTGGCAGCACTGACAAGCGAACCCGCGTAGGCTCGGGGTCATGAAGAGGAAGGGTTCATTCCGGCGTGTGCCGCTTTGCACGGTGCTCTCGATCGCGGCGCTGCTGTCGGGTTGCGCGGGCCAGGTCAATCCGATCGTCGGCGAAGACACCGCCGCGGCGCTGTCGGCCCAGACGCCGGAACGCATGAACGCGACAGCCGCTGACTACCGCGGCAATGACTGCTACATGCTCGGCCGCTTCCTGGGCGCCATGCAGCAGGGCTATCGCGTCACGGTCGGCTTCCCGCAGAAGGTCTACGGCTGGCACGTCGACGCCATCCAGCAGGTGCAGCAGGAAAAGGGATGCGCCAATGCCAAGGCTGGAACGCCTTCCAATCCGGTGGTGAGCGGGCAATTGGGCGTCCAGTTCGAAGCGGTGACGCCAGCCATGGCACGCACGCTCGGCATGCAAGCGCCCTACGGCGCATTGGTGGTGGCACCTGCGGGGCAGTCGGGCCTGCGGGCACAGGACGTGATCGTCGAGATCTCGGGACAACGCGTGCAGACGCCGCTCGAACTCAAGACCATCGTCGGGCTGATGGCCCCCGGCTACAAGGCACCACTGCGCGTGTGGCGCGACGGTGCGATCGTCAAACTGACCATCGAGATCACCGCGCCGGGGTCCGCCGTGGTACTGGCTGCCACCAAGTAGCGCCCGAACCAGGCTGTTGTCGTTGGCTCGAGCCCGGTTTCCTAGTCCTTCAGCGGACCGCGCAATTGCTTGATCGCCGATCGCTGGCTCTTGCCTTCAAGACGGCGCTGCTTCGAGCCATAAGTGGGCCTGGTGGCGCGCCGCACGCGAGGCGCGGTGGCCACGCTGTCGACCAGTTCCTGAAGCCGGGCCAGCGCATCGGCACGGTTCATTTCCTGGCTGCGGTGCGTTTGCGCCTTCAGCACCAGCACGCCCTCTTGCGTGATGCGGCTGTCGCGCAACGCGAGCAGCCGCTCCTTCACGCCTTCGGGCAAGGATGAAGCCGGAATGTCGTAGCGCAGGTGCACAGCGCTCGACACCTTGTTGACGTTCTGGCCGCCCGCGCCTTGCGCGCGGATGGCACTGAATTCGACCTCGCGCTCGTCGACTTGCGCAGAGGCCAACGCCATGATCAGACTCGCTCGAAAATCGCGGCGATGCCCTGTCCACCGCCGATGCACATCGTCACCAGCGCATAGCGTCCGCCCGTGCGGTGCAACTCTGCAATCGCCTTCACCGTGATGATCGCGCCCGTCGCACCGACCGGGTGGCCCAGCGAGATGCCCGAGCCGTTGGGATTGACCTTGGCCGGATCGAAGCCCAGCTCCTTGATCACCGCGCAAGCCTGCGCCGCAAAGGCTTCGTTCGACTCGATCACGTCCAGGTCGGCGACCTTCAGGCCGGTGCGCTCCAGCACCTTGCGCGTGGCCGGCACCGGGCCGATGCCCATGTACGCCGGTTCGACACCGGCATGCGCGTAGCCCACCAGCCGCGCCAGCGGCTTGAGGCCGAGCGCCTGCACGCGTGCGCCTTCGGCCAGCACCACGGCGGCTGCACCGTCGTTGATGCCCGAGGCATTGCCGGCGGTGACCAGCCCGTCCTTCCTGAACGCCGGCTTCATCTTCGCGAGCGTCTCGAGCGTGGTGTCGGCGCGCACATGCTCGTCGGTGTCGAACAGCACCACGCCCTTGCGCGTCTTCACCTCGACCGGAACGATCTGGTCCTTGAAGCGCCCGGCCGCGATGGCCGCCGCCGCGCGCTGCTGGCTCACGACCGCGAGTTGGTCCTGCTGCTCGCGCGTGATGCCGTGGCGCGCCGCGACGTTCTCGGCCGTGATGCCCATGTGCATCTTTTCCCACGGGTCG
>NZ_JBBKZV010000039.1:0-48417 GCF_037889915.1 Variovorax humicola
GGCCATGTTGAGCCAACTGGCGTGCTTTGGGGTGTAGTGAAACTCCACGCGTCGCAACAGCTTTGCGGCTGTGCGTTGGCCGAGTACGTCAACGAAACACTTGCGGAAGTGAATGTTCAAGTTGTCGAGCACGAGATGAACGCGCTTGGCGGTCGCGTAAGCGCCAGTGAGCAGCGCGGCAATGAAGTGGACGAAGTCGTCCTTGCAGCGGTGGTCCGTGACCGAGACCTCGCGATGTCCGCCCCTGGGCTCGATGGCAACGAACAGGTTACTTGTCCCCCTCCGAACGTACTCGTAGTCTTCCTTGTGCGGTGCTCCCTGCGCAATCGGCAGTGGCGCGCGGCTGCGAGCGAGCAACTGCAGACTCTTCTCGTCGATGCAGACGACGGGCTCACGCAGGTCCAGGGGCCGTGCATACAGCTCCAGCAGCTCGTACATCCGAAGTCGGTACTCCAGCGTCAGAGTGCCGATGCACCACATCAGTCTGCGCCAGGGCTTGAGGTCGTTTTTTTTAGCATCCGGCGCACCGTCTCGCGACTCAGATCGGGTCTGCCAGTCTCGCGTCGTGCAGCCTGTTCGAGTTCCACCAACGTCCAACGCGCCCGCCCTTCTGGCGGCCCCGAGCACGCCAGCGCCGTGACTTGCGCCTCCACATCCGTGTCGTACTGGCGCGGGCGCCCAGCTCGAGCGACGTCCCATAGCGCCAAATCCAGTCCGCCCTGCACATATGCGGCCCGCGTGCGCCAGAGGGCCGTCCGTCCGATTCCCAGCACAGCTTGGATTTGCGCTTCCGGGATCCCCTTGTCCAGGCAAGCCAGCACGTGAGCACGGTTGACTTCCCGGCTGTGATGAACCCCTTTGCCGCGAACCGCCTCCACAGTCGCACGGTCCTGCGGGCTCAGCTTCAACTCTGTTTGGCGCATGACTACACCTCCGAACGTCTTGTGATGACATGCAGAGTGTATTCATGTTCCGTTATTTACGTGTTGATGTACTAGTGCAGTGCGCTTGAAATAATGGAACTTAATCGATGGGGCTCCGACCTCGATGGAGGTCGCAGCGGCTCTGGTGCAAACTTTGGCTTCCGGTAGCCCATCGATCTTTGTGATGTCAAGGCTGAACGTGGCGAAGAAGTTCCAGAGCATGGATGAGCTGTTCAAAGGTCGACACTTCGAGCGAGAGGTAATCGTCCTGTGCGTTCGCTGGTACCTGCGCTTCAAGCTGAGCCTGCGTGACCTGGTGGAAATGATGGCCGAGCGCAGCTTGGCCTTGGCCCACACGACGATCATGCGCTGGGTCCAGCGCTTCGTGCCCGAGTTCGAGAAGCGTTGGAATCGATTCGCTCGCAAGGCCGGCTGATCCTGGCGCGTCGATGAGATCTATGTGAAAATCCGCGGTAAGTGGACCTATCTGTACCGGGCTGTCGATCGCGAGGGGCAGACGGTGGACTTCCGTCTGAGCGCCAACCGCGACGTCAAGGCGGCCAAGGCGTTCTTTCGCAAGGCGTTGGAGACCCAGGGCCGAGTTCCAGTGAGCATCACGCTGGATGGTTACGCCGCCTCGCACCGGGCGGTGCGAAAGTTGCCCGCGCAGAACCCACGCTGGAAAGACACGCGGCTGCGGTCGTCGAAATATCTCAACAACATGATCGAGCAAGACCATCGGGGCGTGAAGTCACGCATCAACCCGATGCTCGGCCTCTAGGTCTTCGAGCGCGCCGCGGTGACGATTGCTGGCGTCGAGTTGCTGCACCGAGTTCGCAAGGGTCAGTTCAATCTCGGTCGGCTGCACGTTCGGGGCCAAGCTGCGCCCGCGATCTGGAATGCTGTGCTTTCAGCATAACCTGCGCGGCCTTCCGGACACGTCACTCCGGCGTTGCCGAAACTTTGCACCAGAACCGCCTTGAGCTGATTTTCGACCTTCTCGTCGCAGTCGCGGCCTTCGCCGGCAAAGGAAAAGGCAACGTGTCAGTTCGGCCCAATGGATTCTCTTGGCTGTTTTCATGTTTTCATTCCGTAAGCCGGTCGGGTCGTCGGTGCACTTGACCATGGCCGTTGTGCCGCCTTGCTGCTTGGCGATCGCGGAATCCGGATACGCGAGCCGCCTGAAAACTGCCGACGGCCAACCGGAGGATCTGGCCGGAATCAGATCTGGTGAAAATCGTCGGTGACTCTCGCTGACGCCCTTCGCCGCCATGCCTTTACTGGCGCCGACCGACAACGTGGTGATCAGTCGTCGAGACCGCGCGCAACCGACTGAGCCGGAGATCGTCATGGAAAACCGATGGTGCAGCGCGTGCGGTTGTGAGTTTTCGCCTCGACCCCAGGCGCCGCGACAGGCGTACTGCACCAAACCCGAATGCCGCCGCGAGCGACGGCGCCTCTGGCAGATGGCGAAGCGGCGCAGTGATCCAGACTATCTCGCGAACCAGACCCAGGCCCAGAAGGCGTGGGCAGCGAGGAATATCAACTATTGGAAGCAGTACCGGACCGATCACCCAAGCTATGCAGCGAACAATCGCAGCCGCCAGCGCAGTCGCAACAACAAGCGCAAGCAGCCCTCCGTTGCAAAGATGGACCTCTCGCAGGCGAGCGACCTCCTCGAGACGGGGCACTACGAACTGCGTCGGATCGGCGTCTCGCCTGTTGCAAACATGGACCCGTGGATCGTCAAGATCACCGTGCTTTCGCGGGCCGCGGGCCCGTCGACCATCGCTTTGTGATTGCAAAGAGAGGACTTGATCGATGCGCCGCATTCAACCTGCTACCTTGCAGCGTCCGCCGCCGCCTGGCCGCTCCGCGGGCAGGGACGAGCGGTTCCCGCAATGGGTGAGGTAGTCGAATGGATCACGACCAATTCAGCGCCAGCGTTCCGTCCGGAGGCGCCCTGCTTCGGGCGGCCGAATACGTGCGCATGTCCACCGAGCACCAGCAGTATTCGACCCAAAACCAACACGATCGGATCCGTGAGTATGCAAGGCAGCGAGGGATGCAGATCGTTAAGACCTATGCAGACGAAGGCAAAAGCGGGCTGAGGATCGATGGCCGCGTCGCGCTGCAAAGCCTGATCCATGACGTCCAGGCCCATCTCGCGGACTATACGGTGATCCTGGTCTATGACGTGAGCCGCTGGGGCCGGTTCCAAGACGCTGACGAGAGCGCCTATTACGAATACATCTGCCGACGCGCGGGCATCCAAGTCGCCTATTGCGCCGAGCAATTCGAAAATGATGGTTCGCCCGTCTCGACCATTGTCAAAGGCGTCAAGCGCGCCATGGCGGGAGAATACAGCCGGGAGCTGTCAACCAAGGTCTTTGCCGGCCAGTGCAGGTTGATCGAACTGGGCTTTCGCCAAGGCGGCCTGGCGGGGTTCGGACTGCGGCGGGTGTTGGTCGATCAATCGGGCGAAATAAAGGCGACGCTCGAACGAGGACAGCAAAAGAGCCTGCAGACGGACCGAGTGATCCTGAGGCCGGGGCCATCGGCGGAAGTCACCATCGTGCGGCAGATTTACGAGTGGTTCATTGAAGGCGGCCTGGTCGAGGCCGACATTGCCAAGCGCCTCAACGCCGCAGGGGTGCGATCCGACCTCGGACGTGAATGGACCCGTGCGACGGTCCACGAAGTGCTCACCAACGAAAAATACATCGGCAGCAACATCTACAACCGCATTTCCTTCAAGCTCAAGAAATTGCGCGTCATCAATTCGCCGGACATGTGGATTCGCAAGGACCAGGCCTTCGAACCTCTGGTCGATCGCGACGCCTTCTACACGGCCCAGGGCATCATCCGGGCGCGGGCACGCCGCTACAGCGACGAGGAATTGATCGAGCGTCTGCGCCTGCTCTACCGCCAGCGCGGCTTCCTTTCAGGGGTGGTCATCGATGAAGCAGAAGGCATGCCGACCTCCACTGCATACATGTACCGCTTTGGAAGCCTTCTGCGCGCGTACCAGTTGGTCGGCTACGCGCCTGCACGCGACTACCGCTATCTCGAGCTCAACCGCTTCCTGAGGCAACTGCACCCCCAGGTCATTGCCACGGTGGAAGGACGAGTGGCCGAGGTCGGCGGGCGGATCTACCGTGACCCCGCGACAGACCTGATCGATGTCAATCACGAGTTCACGGTCTCCGTGGTGCTCGCCCGATGCCATGAGGCTGCTAGCGGCAGCTCTCGATGGAAGATCCGTTTTGACGCCGGACTCGCGCCCGACATCACCGTGGCGGTGCGGCTGAACCGGTCCAACAGTGCGGCGATGGACTACTACCTCCTGCCCTGGAGGGAGTTTGCGCGCGCGAGGCTCAGTCTGGCGGAGCACAACGCGATCGAAATCGAGAGCTTCCGCTTCGAGACGCTCGACTATCTCTGCGGGATGGCAGAACAGATCCGCATGAAGAGAGCCGCATGAGCAACTTGCCTACCGACCGGGAGCTGCGCATGGTGCCCATCGACCGGATTGACGTGCTGAACCCGCGCGAGCGCGACCCCGAAGTCTTCGCCAAGATCGTAGAGAACATCCGGGCGATCGGCCTGAAAAAGCCGATAACCGTCACCCCGCGTGCAGGCACCGACGGTGCCGAGCGCTACCTGCTGGTGTGCGGCGAGGGTCGGCTGACGGCGTTTCGCGTCCTGGGCGAGACGCGTATTCCAGCGCTGGTGGTGGATGCCACCGATGAAGACGCCTATCTTATGAGTCTCTCCGAGAACATTGCTCGGCGCAAATATCGCGCGCTGGAGCTCTTGAGCGGCATCGGGCTATTGAAGGAAAAGGGCCATTCGGCCGGGGAAATCGCCGAGAAGATCGGCGTGGGGGTAGGGTACGTTCGCGACATCCTGATCCTCCTCGACAAAGGCGAAGAACGCCTGCTGACGGCCGTGCACCGCGGGCAGATGGGGTTGAACACCGCCATCAGCATCGCGCGAGCGGGCGACGACGAAAATGCCATCCAGAACGCGCTGCAGGAGGCATATGACGCCGGTACGCTTCGCGGGCGCCAGTTGATCGAAGTAAGGCGCTTACTCCAGCGCCGGCGTCAGTTGGGGCGGTCAACCTCGCGAGCGATGCCACGCAAGATTTCGAACGTACCCAGCAGCAGCCTGGTGCGGACCTACCAGACTGAAATCATGCGCCAACAGGTGATGGTGCGCCGGGCCTCGCTCGCTCAGGAGCAGTTGCTGTTCATCCTTGGCGCGCTGCACCGGCTGATCGCGGATGAGAATTTCACGAACCTCCTGCGCGCCGAAGGGCTCGATGCCGTGCCCAAATACCTGTCAGATCGCATCGTGACGGCGGCCCCCATCGCATGACAGCAGTGACCATCGGGTTCCTTCCGAAGCCGATCCTGGTGCCGGTCGGCAACATCTTGCCCTCGCGCAAGTTGTCGGAAGGTCTCGCGGCCACGAAGAAGTACAAGCAGATCCTGGCCTCCATCCAAGAGGTCGACATGATCGAGCCGCTGTCGATAAGCGCCGTTGAGCGACGCTCCGGCCAACATGTCCTCCTCGACGGTCACATCCGGCTCGCGATCCTGAAGGAACTCGGCCGTACCGAGGCCCCGTGCCTTGTCGCGATCGACGAGGAATCCTATACGTACAACAACCGAATCAATCGACTGTCGACGATCCAGGAGCATTTGATGATTTGCCGCGCCGCCGATCGCGGGCTATCGCCCGAACGGCTCGCCAAAGCGCTCTGCCTGGCCTCCACTGAAGTTGTGAAGCGCATGAACCTGCTCGTCGGCATTTGCCCCGAGGCGACTGAAATGCTCAAGGATCGCCAGTTCTCAGTCGAGGTGTGCGCGGCTCTGCGCCGTATGAAGCCGACTCGACAGATCGAAAGCGTGGAACTGATGATTTCCGCAAACAATCTGACCGTCGGCTATGCGCGTGCGCTGCTGGTCGGAACCTTGCCCGATGGACTCGCGCAGCCAAAGAAGCCCCCTCAGCCCCGGAAGGTGACCCAGGAGCAGATCGGTCGGATGCAGCGGGAAATGAGCAACCTGCACGATCAGTACAGGATCGCGGAGCAGACCTACGGCGAGGACACCTTGAACTTGGTGCTGGCGCGCGGATACGTCATCAAGCTGCTCGACAACAGGCATGTGCGTCGCTATCTGGAACAAAACGAGCCGGAGGTGCTGGAGCAGTTCCTTGCGATCGCGAATGCGGCCATCGGGGAGAAGAACGAAGCAACAAAGGCGCTTTCGGACCGGTAGGCAGAGGGCCGATCGCTGCAGACCTTGTGGAGGCCGCGCGGCTTGCAGCGGTGCAGGAACGCACCGCGCGCTTGTCGGCAATTGTTGAAGTCATCTAATGACGCTAGCCAGGTCAGTAAATGACGCTAGCCGCTCAATGAACTCCGCTAGCGCGGGGAACCGCAGACCACAGCGGCAGAATTGTTTCTATTTCCCTCGAGACCCAGCGCGCACACGCTGACGAGCAAGGGATCAGTCGAACGCCCTTTTGAAGCATCACCGGATCGGCGGGCGCTTCCTGCGGGCCTTCGTGCAGCTATTCGCCATCCTGTCGGGGGTCGCGTTGCTCCGGCCTGAAGACTGGTCCGCCGCGGGGCCACGATGCCTGCGTTGTCGAACCAATGCTTGAGTTGGCCGTGATTGGGACGTGCATGCATGTCGGTGAAACGGTGGGGCATTTCCAGTGCGCACTCGTCTGTCCATAGGCGCAACGCTTATGGGGGTAGCCGTATCTTTTGCGCAGATTGACACGCGGTGTCTGAGGATTTTCCCTGCGAATTCAACAAGTTACGCGGAGCATCGGTCGACGTCAGGACGCGGTCGGCAAGTACTTGTCGCGCTTGGGTCTTCTGAGCGAAATCGTGTCAATCATCAAAGATACGGTTACCCCCGTTGAGCATGCGTTGTCGCTTGGGCTGATGAAAATGCCGGTCGATGATAGAGGGCGGTTCAGCCGGTGAAGACCTGCTCCTCGGGTACGCGGGCTGCCTGAAGCGCTTCCACCTTGAGCGAGTGGATCCGCAAGAGCATGGCGGTGGATTTCTCGGCGTTGGCACGGCCCTTGAGTGCAAGGCCGCCCAGCCCTGCGAGCCCCACGACTGCCCAGCCCACCGGCCCACTCAGCATGCCAACCAGTGCAGAAGCGCCGGCGTAGCTCGCGAAAGGTAGGGTGGCGCCTATCAGTCCAGCGACCGCCGCCATCGTGACGCTCATGGTTGTGTAGAACGCGAATCCCGCCAGTGCCACCGTGCCCGACAACGCGGCGAGAGCGCCAGCCCCGCCAAGTGCTGCGATGGCGGCCTTGTCCTTGAGCGAATTGTTCGGGTCGACGTGCGCAAGAACTGCCTTCCGCTCGCTCTCGCTCAACTTGTCCCACATCCCGACGAAGAGAACCTTGAACAACGCCTGCTCCAACGGGAACGTGGGCGCCTCCTTGACGATTTGCTTGTCCACACGCGCCTCGGCGGCGACCCATGAAACAACGCCGTGATAGTCCAATGCATCGGCATCCTTGAAGGGTTACGCCAAGGCATTGCTGGACAACCACAGCAGACGCTTTTGGATGGCATGAGCATCCATGGCCGGATCGGTGGGCTTTGAAGTGTCGGCTGCCTTGGCGACGCCAACGGCGATTTTCATTTCCTGCATCGCCTTCGATGGCAGGGCCGTCAAGAAGGCGGAGAGATGCTCCGCCCGCCACTTTTCTTTTGGCAGCACCAGCGGTGCGAGGCGGGCCATTTGACTCTGGGAGTCTTCGCTCGTGCACGCGACAGGCGCGAGTGCTGCCACCAGGGCCAACACCAGCGAGCGGCGGCCTGCAACTACCAACATTGGCTGACTGTTCATTTGCGAACTGCTTTCCCGTGAACGGATGGAGTGAAATTGACTTGGCGAGTGTGCCGATCCCTGCGGCCGCTTGCTTCAGAGGGCCTTCATGAGGAAGAAGAGGCGTACGAACCAGGTCAGCGCGCCCGCGCTGTTGATTGCCTGCCGAAATGAACTGCCATCGATGAACACGAGCAGTGCGACGCAGATCATGTATTGCACGACAACGCCCCAGCACCATCCCGCAAAGGGATCGCCGCGATACGCCGCCCGTATCGATTGGCTCACCATCTGGCTCAAACCAAGCAGCAATACGAATGCAAAGATCGCAATGAGAGACATCGAACCTCCGCGCCAGTCAAAGCGTGCAGGCTACGAGGGGGTCGCGACAGGTGGTGTCGTTTCAGGAGCGCGGAGGCCCAAGTAGGACGCGAGTTCCAATTCGAGCTCCAACTGCAGGTGGGCCGGCTCGACGATGCGCAGGTGTGGAATCCAGTAGCGCACGATCGGCACGATCTGGTTGGGATGGCCGATGCGGGTGGAGACGAGCAGACTCCCATCCGGCTGCACAGCCTCGATTCGTTGATTGGCCACGAGGTCGCGGCGCTGGAAATAGGGTGCTGCGCTGCTCGCGACGTGCAGCACGACGCGCGTCGAAGTCTCCGACTGCCACAAGCCGTCGTCGCTCTCGAGACGGGACTCCACCTGGGCATCAGGCTCGAAGTGGCCATTCTCGATTTGCAGCGCCCGCAGGCGCGTGAACCCGAATATCTTCAGCTTGCCGCTGTCGATTGCGACCAGGTACCAGATGCCTTTCTGGTTGAGCAACTTGTAAGGTTCCACGCCGCAGAAGAACCGTGGAGTTGGCGACGTTATGGCGCTGAACTCGAATGCAAGACGACGACGATCCGCGATCGCACGCCGAATCAACGCGAAGGATTCGGCATGGTCGTCGATGTCCTCGTAGTTGTGCCCTCGCACCAGCAGGCCGGAATCGTCTTCCTCGCGCAGGAGCTGGCGCACAAATGCGTGGGACAGCGCGGGGAACAAGCCCTGTGTCCCGGCGACAGCGGCAAAGCGCGCAATATCGCGCGTACTGAGCTGACCCAGCATTGCGGGATCGATCTGGTACTTGCCGTCAACTTTGATCAGGTCCAGGTAGGCGAAGCGCTGGTTGAGGTCGCGCTGAACAGTGCGCAGGTCCACATCGAATTCCGCGGCGAGGCTTCGCGGGTCAAGGCGTTCTCCACGGTTGAGCTTGACGAGGACTCGGGTGAGTCGATGAACCAGCGTGTCGTGGTCGGGGCGAGGAGAACTCATGTGAGGGATTCTGCGGCAACGGCGCGGCGCCCGAAGCTAAGCTCGGACGATGACAACCTCCAATTCCTCTCTCTTCCTCCTTTCCATCATCGCCATGCTGATTCTTGCGGCATGTTGGATTCCCCGCATCAATGCTCCGGCCGAGCAGAACATCGATGCCGGCCTGAAGCGCTCGCTGGCAACTTTCGCGACCGCACGCGCGCTCGGCGCGGCACTCTCGGTGGCGCAGGGTACGCAAGTCAGCGTGGAGCCCGGTGGCGTCGGTGTCACCTTCGCGCCGGGGCAGGTCTTGCAGCCACTGAACGAACTCGTCGACAAGTTTGCTGACGTCATGCTCGTGGCGAGCGTGTCGTTCGGGATCCAGATGTTCCTGATGAAGATGGGGGGCCATGAAGCCGTGGCCATCGCCACCTCGGTCGCCGTCGTGCTCTGGTGGGCCGCGGCTGTGTGGCGCGGTGGCGGCACATGGGTTGCGAGGTGGTCCCGCCCGTTGTTGGTTGGGATGCTGCTGGTTCGTTTCGCGGTCCCGCTGACCGCACTCGCCAACGAGGCCGTCTACGGCGCCTTCATGGCGAAGGACTACGCCGAGGTCAGCGCCAAGGTGAACGACGCCGACCGCAAGGTGCCCAGCGGCGTGTCGGACCTTCCGCGCGTCAAGGGCAGCATCTGGGACATCCTGCGCGGCTGGAAGGACATCCTCGACAACGTCAAGGAGGGATTCGATTACAGGGGCATCCTCGACGAGGCGAAGGACTTGAGCGCAAGGATCGTTAACCTCATCGCGATCTTCGTGCTGCAGACCATCGTCCTGCCCTTCGCGTTCTTGTGGATGGCCTGGCGTTCGGCCCGAATGCTCGTCGGTAGCTTCGCGGCAGAGGTCCGCTGCAGGTAGGCGCCGCCGGCGCTCAGCCGCCCGAGAACCCGAAGCCCGCGATTGCTCTCGGAGGGTTCGCCTCGGCGTGGCTCTTCCAGTCGCAGAACCTCCCCGTGGAACTGAAATGGGCGTCCAACTGGGCAATGGCGTTCATCGCGCGCTATGGCGCAGAGCTCGTGCTCGCCTTCATGAGTCGGGCTGTCAAACCCTTTACGGGCGATCATCCGTCGACGAAGTAGGCGGCTCCTTCGGGAAGTCCAATGCTGGCAGGCCGGGTGTCACCTTGGGCGTCGAAAACTTCAATCATGGACCGGCGTCGGGGCCAGCTGCCAAGATGATGGCCGCCGAGGCGCTGGTGCACATTGACCGCGCCAATCGTGATGAGTACTACGAGCACAACATTACTTCGCAGCTGATGAGAGTGTGCAAAAGCGTGGGAGGCTGATTCCGAAGGTCAAGCATCGGACTCCGCTGAAACCCGCCGCCATTACGGCGGATGGCACGAGAGCCGTGTGCCAGTCTTTGGCGCCGACGCCTTGGCCAACTTCGCCAGCCGACCGGGCGACAGATCGCCGTTGAGAGCAGCGACGCGGACTTGCGCCAGGCAGTGGGCCCCTTCGTCGGTCCAGCGCATTTGCTGCTTCTTCGCCATGCGATGGCTCACGACCAGGTTCACTGCCGACTCTGCGATGCTGCTGCTGATAGGCAGGCCTCTCCTGAGACGCGCCCCGTAGTTCACCAGCGTGCCGGCGTTGCTCCCGATGTAGCCAGACACGCGCTGGAGATTCCACCAGAGCGTCGAGAATTCATAGCCCTTCCTGGCCATCAAAGCGTCATCGAGCGCCTTGATGCGCGCCACGGACTTGCCAGCCTTGCCGTGCCAGACGAACCATTTGGAGCTGCGGATTTCACTTTCCACCCAGGCTCGCTCCAGCGATTCGATCGCCGCGCTACCGAACACCGAGTTCTCAGCCGCCTTGAACTTCATTGCGATGTGAAACCAGTCCAGTATCCTGCCTCGGGCAAGTTGGCTGCCTTGAACCGCCTTGGCGAACTCGCCCGCGTCATCGCTGATCACCGTCACGCGCTCGTTGGGCCCGACACCACTGCGGGCGAGGAATTGATCCAATCGCGCGGCCGCCGAGGGCACCTGCTTGTGCACATACGCGTACACGCGAGGAGCACGGTCGGCAAACGCAGCTCGCCCGGCAACGATGTTCACGTGGCGTTGCAAGGTCGGTGCCGGTGACCAAGGCGATCGAAGCTTGGCTTCCGCGCGAATGGCTTGGCGGCCCTTGGGGGTGCTGTGGTGCTTCAACCATGCCGAATCGACGCTGACGCACGCGACGTTGGTGGATTCGCGCCGTGGGACGGTGGTGTCGGCGATGGCGGTGGCCTTCGGCTGGTTGGCGATATCGCGCTCCACTTCGGTATCCAGTTGCCTTGCGACCGCATGAACCCGTTCCCGTGTGCCGCTGAACGAGATCTGCTTGTCGATTGGAAGGACCTCCTTGAGCAGTGCTGTGGCCTGCCGGTAGGGCAGATGGGCAGCCCATTCCACCTGAAGGTATTCCAGTTCCGGTGTCACCCGCCTGGGCAGCGCCTTGCAAAGGGGACTCACGGAGCTGCGTGCTGTCCCCGGCGCCGCACGGCAGGGACACGACCACAGTCTCGGGCTCCTGACGGCCACGTTGCCATACACGGTCCGCACCACAATGCTGCGACTGTCCTTGTGGCTGAGCAACGTACCGCACCGGCAGCAGTTCGTCTCGCCCGCCATCCACTCGTCGACCTGCTGCGAGACCATTACGTCTTGGACCCGGGCCAGTAGAGCACGGCCTTCAGCAAGGGTGAGGCCCAACTTGGCAAGACTGCGGTCGCGACGCTCGAGAACGGCCAACGTTACCGCACCGTCCACTGCGTCGCCGATGTCGGCGGCCTCAGCAATTCGAGCCTCAATGATCAAGCGCATGGTTTACCTCCGACGGGTCGATAACCGCCAGAGTAGCGAAGACGGCCGCCTTGAGAGCAAGTCGAAGCAAGGCCGCGGGGCTCGCAGC
Organism: Variovorax humicola; assembly: GCF_037889915.1. Lineage (NCBI taxonomy): Bacteria > Pseudomonadati > Pseudomonadota > Betaproteobacteria > Burkholderiales > Comamonadaceae > Variovorax > Variovorax humicola. Next base: position 12,053 of record NZ_JBBKZV010000039.1, read on the forward strand.
CTCCCACACTTTTGCACACTCTCATGTGGTTTTGGCCGGGCACTACGACGAGTTTGCCTCCACCCAGCATCGGGCAGCCGCGTCGGCCATGACGGTGAAGAAAGGCCGAGACCGCTCGCCGCGCACGATCAGCACCGGCCGCGTAATTTTCGACAACTGCTCGCAGCTAATCTGTGGGACGTTCTTTTCCTCAAAGTACACGCCCATCGAGCGAGCACTGTCGAGTTGGATCCTCTGTAAAGCAGCCGGCTGCGCGTCAAAGTAGCCAGGTCGCCCGCTGACGCCGTCGACCATTCTCTTTACCGCCAAGTCATTTTCACCTGCGCGCACTGCCTGCCCCACCGGGGCCATAAATAACGAAACGTCATCTCTGTGATGGCGGCCTCATCCAAAATGGCGCTCTCCCTTACGCGGCACCGAGGAAAGGAATTCCGATGTGTGCGCCAGCGTACAGACCAAGGTCTCTGGCCTGGGCTAGAAGTGTCTTTTTCATGATCGGCGCACATGTCAACGCAACAGCCTTCATATCTTTTGGGCGAGCATGTCGCGTCCAACGCAGCCATCCCGATGCCGGGGGGTGTTGCGGCAGCCTCCGAACTTTGGCTGGGCGTGCGAGATGAAGATTTGGTCACTGCTGTGCTGCTTTCCATCGCTGGGCGCCGAACATTGGTTCCTGAGCGCGTCGAGGTATTACCATTCTTGTGCTCCCTAGCCGACCTTTTCAGGCATACCCTTGATAAGCGCATTGAGGTTGTTGTGGAAGTCGACAGAGATTGCCCCGCGTGGAACGTAGATAGAAGTGCGCTGGAGGAAGCGTTGATGCAAGTAGTGCTCAACTGCAGTTGCGCCGCACGTCGAATGGGTCGAATGACGTTGTGGGCCTCATTCGACCGACGGGGTAGCCTTCAAGGCACGCTGCTCAAAATTCTCAGCAACTCCTCTGGTGAAGATTGGTCGTCGCTTGAATGGCGAAACTGATGAGTTGCCCCGGCCGTCAACGGCCGCTATCGGGAATCTCAGAAGACCGTAGTGGGCCCATTGCTGTCGCCCGCTTTAGGGCTGCTGGGCGCCCGCCATGCAGCGTAAGACGGTCGTCGCACAGCCTCATCTCGTCCGCCAGATTAGTTCGAGCTCGCGCCACAACGGAGCCGCCCGACCGTCTGATCAACTTGGGACCGGTATTCCGTGACCCGACTCGATCCCTATCCATCGCGCCGGTGAGTCGGTAACATCCATCGATCATAAGGAACGCGATGGAGCGGTCAAACGGCGAACGCAGGCTCGCAGCGGTCATCGCAGCCGATGTGGTCGGCTAAAGCCGACTGATGCAGGAGGATGACCAGGCGACGGTGTGGGCGTTGACCGAACGCCGGGCGCTGATCGCCGTCCACGTCGAAGCCGCTGGCGGGCGCATCGTCAACGCACCCGGAGATTCGATGCTGACCGAATTTGCCTCCGTTGTGAGCGCAGTGCAATGTGCGGTCAACGTCCAGCGTGCAATGGAAGAAGCCAACTCTGGCCTGCCCGAATCGCGGCGCATGCGCTACCGGATCGGCGTCAACCTCGGCGACGTGCTGGCCGATTCCGATGGCATCTACGGCGACGGCGTCAACATCGCTGCGCGGCTGGAGTCGCTCGCCGCCGCCGGAGGCATCTGCGCGTCGCAAGCAGTGCGCGACCAGGTCAGCAACCGGCTTGCGCTGCAGTCCGAAGACATGGGCGAACAGGCGGTGAAGAACATTGCCGAGCCCGCTGTTTCGTGTCGTAGTCTATGCGGCGCGCGATGGGCAGGTTGCGCCTGCCGCCGCGGTTAAATCGCCAGCGCACGCGCTGGCAGACCGCCGCTCGATCGCGGTGCTGCCCTTCACCAACATAACCCGCGACCCGGAGCAGGAGTATTTTGCCGACGGCATGGTCGAGGACATCACCACGGCCCTCGCGCGCACGGGGCAGTTCTTCGTTATCGCCCGCAACTCGAGCTTTGTCTACAAGGGCCGGGCCGTGGACATCAAGCAGGTGGGGCGCGAACTCGGGGTGCGCTACGTGCTCGAAGGAAGCGTACGCAAGGCGGGCAGCCAGATCCGAATCAGCGGCCAGTTGATCGAAGCCGAGAGCGGCAGTCACATCTGGGCCGACAGCTTCGATGGCGCGCTGGAGAATGTGTTCGATCTGCAGGATCGCATCACCGAGAACGTGGTGTGGGCAATTGTGCCCAGCGTGGAGCGCGCCGAGATCGAACTCTAGAGAGTAAAACCCACCAGCAATCTGCAGGCCTACGATCTTGTGCTGCGCGCGCTGCCTGGGATCCTGCCAGGCGCGAGCAAGGCACAGAAGGATGAAGCGTCTTTGTTGCTCGATCGCGCGCTGCAGTTGGACCCGCGCTATTCGTTGGCGAAAGCGTTCGGGGCATTTGCGTGCATGCACCGCGTGATCGACGGTCAAGGGGACGCTCAGGACGTGAGAACCGGGCTGCGCTTGGCAGACGAGGCCCTTGCGGACCACCGGGACAATCCCATGACCCTGGCCTTCGCGGCATATGCACTGGCCACACTCGGCTACCGCGTCCAGGGCGTGACAGTGATTGGGTTTCGATACGAGGAAGCATTGCGCGCGATCACCCTGCGGGTGAGGCCGATGCGATGTGATTTCGGTAAACGCGAGACGAGTGCGAGGCGTCGATGACGCTGTTTCAAATGCGTCTGATTCTTCGAAATGCGCCCCTTCATCGTCAAGCAACTCGACTACGACCTCACCCGGTGGCCGGCCTGGCGTTGGTCGCACATCATCTGAACCGACTCGCCTCGGTGTTCAAGCGCATCGACAGCGCCTTGCCCGTGAAGAATGGCGTTGCCAACAGCGACATCCTGCGCAGCTACCTGGGTCTGTTGGTGCAGGGCAAGAGCGACTTCGACGCGATCGAGAACTTCCGCGGCGATGCCTTCTTCAAGCAGGCGCTGGGTATCAAGCTGCTGCCCTCCAGCCCGACGCTGCGCCAGCGCATGGATGCACGCGCGGGCGACCTGTTTGACTTCCTGCCCCCGTTGATCGAGACGCTGCTGTCCGGCGTGCGGCTCGACTATGGCGTCTTGCCGTGCGGCTGGCTCGCGCTGGATGTCGATACGTTCACGATGGACAACGGCGACACCGCCAAGGACGGCGTGGGGCGCACCTACAGCGGGGTCGATGGCTACTGTCCGTTGGCCGCGTATCTGGGCTCGCACGGGTTCTGCCTGGAGTTGGCGCTGCGCCCGGGCGTGCAGCACTCGGCGTCGGAGACGCAATTCAACTTTGAGCGTGTGCTCCCGATGGCGCAACGCCTGAGCGCGGCAGGGCCGAAGGCACCGATCCTGGCGCGGCTGGACTCTGGCTTCGACTCCGCGGCGCTGATGCGTGAGATCGATTCGTACAACCGGGCCGGCGTGCCGGGGATGCCAGCGGTGGACTGGCTGATCAAGTGGAACCCACGCACGACCGATGTGGCAGCGCTGGCCGAGCGGCTTGAGGCCGACGCCACCACGCTCTGGGAACACCCGCGGGATGGCAAGCGCGTGACGCTGTGGGAACAGGCGCTGCACATCGAGGGCATCGAGCGGCCGCTGCGCCGGGTGCTGCGTCTGACTGAGCGCACCATCGATGAAGGGCCAGTTGCTGATCGAGCCCAAGCTCACGCTGGACGGCTGGACCACCAGCCTGGGCGCCAAACAGTTCGATGCGAAGGCCATCATCGCGCTGTATGCCGACCACGGCACGCACGAGCAGTTCCATTCCGAGTTCAAGACCGACCTCGACCTGGAGCGACTGCCCTCGGGCAAGTTCGATACAAACTATCTGGTGTGCGAACTCGCGGCGTTGGCCATGAGCATCCTGCGCCTGATGGGACAGGCCGGGCTGCTGGGGCCCGATGCACCGGTGCGCCATGCGGCCAAGCGCAGGCGCCTCAAGACCGTGATGCAGGAACTCATCTACCGCGCCGGTCGCCTCATCGAGCATGGCCGGCGCCTCATCCTCGGGCTCGGTGCCAACGATCGCGCGGCCAAGGCCTTCCAGCGGCTGCACGCAGAACTCTCGGCACTGCCATGACGCGGGCTTCGAATTGCGCGTCTACGTCCGTCACAGAGTAGCCCCAATTGCCCCCGAGAGCATTTCGGCTCACGGATTCAGGTTCTTGGATTGCGTGAAGTAATGGAATGGACGCCCCCACCCTACGCGGCATTGGATATGCCAAAGTTGAAGCGTTACTCAACCGCCTAAACCATCGAAGGTCCAACCACGTTTCTTGATGTAAGTCAGGGTTGGGCCACGTGCGTCGCGCAGTCGATTTCAGAAGTGCAACGGCGCAACGACCTGGCTGCCGATCTTCACCAGGCCGGCAATGACAATGGCCGAGAAAGCGAGCGAGCCGACGCCAGCCGTCATGCCCAGCGCCATCAGCAGTCCGTCGTCTCGCGACCCGCCCAGTGCCACCAGAACGGGCGCCACGCCTTCGTCGCGTCTGATCCGCGGCGATCCGCGCGATACGGTCGATGTCGATACCGTGCCTGTCGGCTTCACGGGGAATGTCCAAGACGGCTCCTTTGCTGCATGCATGAGGGCCGGCATCCAATCCGCAACACCCCGTAAGCCCAGCGCACTATGGTGCGCCTTCTTGGCGCGAGGGGCGCCGCAGCGTCATCAGCGGGTTCCGCTAAATCGTGCCGGTGCCTGCTCCGAGCCCGCCGGCATATTGAGAACGGCGCCATCGAGATACTGGACCCAATCCTCATGCGCATACAGGAAATCGTCGATCTCCTGCAAGACATCCAGCAGGAGACTGTCGCCTCGGATGTCGCTCACCAGCCTTCCGCATTGATTGTCCTGGCGCAGATTTACGCTCAGGCAGGTCGAGTCCGCCCTCGCATGGATGCGGACTTCATGGCGGCCGAGATCGAAAGGAACGAGGATTGCACGCAAGGACTTCAGGCAACGCTCGGCACCCAGCCGGCGTGCTTGTTCCAGCGACGAATCCATCTCCGCGGCAATGCCCGACAGGGCGGCGAGACATTGGGCGCGTCCATACGGAATGTGGGAATGGACATGGTTCGAAGCGGCCAGCGAATTCATGATTGGACCTCCTTCTTGACGTTGCACGTGCTGCGTTGTGGAAATTCTTGCAGCCGGCGAGCGCCACACCTTGCGCGGGATCAAACTCGTGCAACGTTTCTCTGCATCAAGGTGCCGGCCGGGTAGCCGCGCGATGCTGTGCTCCTGTCGTCGGCGGCTTTCCGGTTGCGGCGATTTCAAAGAGGAGCCGTCGCATGTTCATTCGACCCCTGCCAGCCTGTGTTCTCGCCGCCTCGTTACTGTCCGGTGTTTCGGCAGGGGCCCAGTCGCGCGGCGAACTCCTGTACGCAACGCATTGCATTGCGTGCCATACGACGCAGGTGCACTGGCGCGAGCGCAGGCTCGCCACAGACTGGAACAGCCTGCAAGCGCAAGTCGTTCGCTGGCAGGCCGCGGCATCGCTCGAATGGAGCGACGAGGACATCGTGGCGGTGACACGCCACCTCAATGAAAGCTTCTATGGTTTCAGGTCGCCGTCCGGCCCGCCCGTGGTCCTGATGCCGACGGCAAGCCGGCGTCCCGGGTCCCTGCCATGAATGACTGGGGGAAGCGCCACCCGTGGTCCATCCTGCTCGCGATCGGGCTGCTCGGGCTCGCGTTCCGTGAGCATCGCGTAGTCTGGCGCTTCTTCATGATGTCGTGTTTAGTTCAGGTGGTTGCAATGGCGCGGGGCGAACGTCCCAGCCGCTGTTCGACGGCGAGCACGTCACGCGTGATCTTGATCAGCGTGTCCGGCGTCACGCTCATCGCATCAATGCCGAGCTCGACCAGGTACGCGGCGACCTCCGGGTAGTCCGACGGTGCCTGACCACAGATTCCGACATGTCGGCCGTTTCGACGCGCACCCTCAATGGTTTGGCGGATCATGGCCTTGACGCCGTCGTCACGCTCGTCGAAGTCGAAGGCCACGATGCGCGAGTCGCGGTCCACGCCCAGCACCAATTGCGTCAGGTCGTTGGAGCCGATCGAAAAGCCGTCGAATAGCCGTGCAAAGGCGTCGATCTGGATCACGTTGTTTGGAATCTCGCACATCACGTAGATGTCGAGGCCATCGACACCGCGACGCAAGCCATGGGCAGCCATCGCTTCGAGCACATCCTCGGCCTCCTTGATGCGCCTGCAAAACGGAATCATCAGCTTCACGTTCGTCATTCCCATGTCTTCGCGTACCCGCTTCATGGCGGCGCATTCGAGAGCGAAGCCCTCTGAATAGGCCGGGTGCGTGTAGCGCGAGGCGCCGCGAAAGCCGATCATCGGGTTCTCTTCCTTCGGTTCGAACCAGCCGCCGCCGAGCAGGCTGGCGTACTCGTTGGTCTTGAAGTCGGACATGCGCACGATCACCGGCTTTGGATAGAAGGCCGCGGCGATCATGCCAACGCCTTCGGACAGTTCGCGCACGAAGTAGTCGGCCGACCGCTCGAAGGACCGCGTCAAGCGAGCGATTTCGGCGCGCACACCCGCGTCGTCGATCTTCTCGGGATGCACCAGCGCCATCGGATGAACCTTGATGTGTTCGGCCACGATGAACTCCATGCGCGCCAGGCCGACACCGTCGTTGGGCAGGAGCGCCGTCTGGAACGCACTATCAGGATTGCCCAAGTTGACCATCAACCGGGTCTGCGGACGCGCAAGTGTCGACAAGTCGACACGCGTCTTCTCGAATGGCACTGCGCCCGCATAGACGCGGCCTTCGGCGCCCTGGGCACAGGACACGGTGACCTCGTCGCCGGTGCGGATGCTGGCCGTCGCATTGTCGCACCCGACGACGGCAGGTATGCCGATTTCGCGGGCGACGATGGCCGCATGGCAGGTACGACCGCCGCGGTTGGTGACGACGGCTGCCGCAATTTTCATCACCGTTCCCCAATCGGGCATCGTGGTGTCGGCAACCAGCACTTCGCCGGGCTGGAACTGGCCGAGTGCGATCACATCGGTCACGACGCGCGCCTTGCCAGCTGCGATCGTCGAGCCGACGGCCCGGCCCCTGACAAGGGGAGCGGCAGGCGCATCTATGTGGTACTCGTCGACGCAGGTCAGCGGCTTGCGCGACGCCACCGTCTCAGGGCGGGCCTGTACGATGTAGATGTGCCCGTCCAGGCCGTCCTTGGCCCATTCGATGTCCATCGGCGTCGGCTGGCCCGCAAGTCGGCTGTAGTGGTCCTCGATGACCACGGCGGCGTCCGCCAGTGCCAACACGTCTGCGTCGTCGATGCAGTACCGGGCCCGATCTTCCGGCGGCGTCGGCAGGTTGCAGGTAGTTTCCCGACCGGCCCCTTTCGAATACACCAGCCGTGCCTCCTTGCCGCCCAGCTTGCGCCTGAGCACCGCGCGATGGCCCTGTTTCAGCGTGGGCTTGAAGACATAGAACTCGTCGGGGTCCACCGTGCCCTGAACGACGTTCTCCCCGAGGCCGTACGCCCCGGTGATGAACACGACGTCGCGAAATCCGCTGTCGGTGTCGAGCGTGAACATGACGCCACTGGCGGCCCGGTCAGAGCGCACCATCTGCATCACGCACACTGACTGGAGAATCTTGAGGTGATCAAAGCCGTTGTCGACGCGGTAGGCAATGGCGCGGTCCTTGAACAGGCTGGCAAAGCACAGGCGCACGGCGTCCAGCAGCCGGACCTCGCCGGAAATGTTCAGAAAGCTCTCGTGCTGGCCGGCGAAGCTGGCGTCCGGGAGGTCTTCCGCAGTGGCGGAACTGCGCACCGCCACCGTCATGTCGGCGCCGAACTCTTCACGTAATCGCGCATAGGCAGCGCAGATCTCGGCCGTCAACGCATCGGGGAGGGCGGCGGCGTAGATGATCTCCCGCGCGCGCCGCGCGCGCCGCGCGAGATCATCGACGTCATTCACATCGAGGCCGGCCAGTACGTCCCTCAAGCGCGGCAACGCGTCGGCCTGCTCGAGCGTTCGGTAATAGGCCTCTGCGGTGATGGCGAAGCCGTTGGGCACACGCACACCGTGCGGGGTGAGCGCGCGATACATCTCTCCGAGCGATGCGTTCTTGCCGCCCACGGTCGGCACGTTCTCGGCGCCCAGCTCGGAAAACCAGCGGATGAAGGTTGCTTGCGGGGCCATTGGCGTTTCCTCGACGTTTTGCGGTATGCGACGCGGCTCGGTCGTGCGCTGCTCATTCCTTGCCGGCCTGCCTCGCAGCACGAACGAGCAGCACGGGCACCGGCGAGATGCGAATCGCGCTGCCGTCGACAGGAACAAGAATTCGCTGGTACATGGAGCACTCCTTTGCTTTGGCTGCTGGAAGCATCACTTCAGCACGACGACTGGCTGTTTCGCACCAGTACCTTCTGCGCGACCGGGCCTAGCAACAGCTCGGCCGCCGCGCCGCGGCCTTTGGAGCCCGGCACGATCAGGTTGAACATGCCTTTGTTCGCGCATTTGATGGTCTCTTGCGCCACTTGGCCTGTTGCGGATCTCCATGTTATAGGCGATGCCAAAGGCCTTCGGCAACCGCCGGCCGGCTTGAGTTCCTTGTCGCTAAGTTCGCGAGAGTCACGCCCCGGGGCCGATGCGGCATCGGCGACGAGGGTCCATTGGGTCTTCATGATGGTTCCCTGGATGGGATGATGTCGAAGGCTAGTATGCTCATCCGTGTGGGACGTTGCGCTGGATCAACCTCCTGCTTTCTGCGCTGGCTGTTCGCGTAGTTTGCGAACGTCGATTCGTTGCGTCAGAGGCGCGTGAGTTCGTATCGGGTTTCTGATATGAGACCTTGCGCCATCGTGCAATACGCCGAGGCGAATGCTCGCCGACGAGCACAAACGCACTGGCACCAAGCAGCGTCTGCGGCGAGTTCGCCGACGCGGCCGACAGCTGGAACATCGAGCGGCGCGTGCACGCGCGGCTGGAGCACGGTGCACAAGGCAACAACCCGTGCTTCGTGGTGACCGATCTCGACGACGGCGCTGCACAGCTGTTGAGCGCTTGCACTGTGCCCGGGGCGAAGCCGAGAACCGCATCAAGGAGGCGAAGTTTGACCTGTTCGGCACGCGAGCGAGTTGCCACCGCTTTGCGGCCAAGCAGCTGCGCTTGCTGCTTCAGCATTGACCTATATGTAGATGCAGCGCCTTCGCGAACTCGCCTTGAGGGGCGGCGAGCTGGAGCGCGCCACCACGCCGCGATCTGCGTGCGGATCATCAAGATGGGGACGGTGATTCTTGCGCAACACGCGCTGCGTGCGAGTTTTGCTGGGCCTCGCATCACTCACCAGGCAGCGTGTTCCTCCATGCAAGTTCGGGCTAGGGGCACGCATGACGACGTGGAAATTCGGCGCCGCGAAGATGGTCGCATCCACGATGGTGCACGCGCGCATCAGAGACCCTCGCTCGGCAAGGGGCGTTGGTTCCTTCGAACACCGTCTTCGTGAGGTCTTTGTCCAGCAGCAATCGCCTGACTTCAACAGCGTGGTGGTGTCGGACACCGACTTATGCGACAGGTCAATGCCCACGAATCGCGCAGTGCCTGGCTCGTACAGCGCTTGTTCCAGCGCTTCATCGGCCAAGCCGTACCAACTGCTGGAGGCAGTACATGCGCAACGTCCGCGGAAGGCCGTTGGGCTGCCGAGCGCATCGTTAGGCGGGGCGAGGGCCCGGGCTTGACGTAGGTTAACCGCTGCGAGGCGCTGGATTTGGCTTGGATGCAGGTCAAGAGGGCGCCCTTTCATGCGCCAGAGTCCGGACAGGCCTGCTGTCCTGGCGTAGAACCGGTGACACCCAACCTCCTGAATCGTCGCTTCGACGGGTGCAGCCGAACCGGGCCTGGGTGGGCGACATCACGTATGTCGCAACCGGCGAGGGCTGGTTGTACCTGGCCGTTGTGATGGATCTGGCGAGCCGCCGAATCGTGGGCTGGTCGATGTCCGAGAGGATCGATGCGAAGTTGGTCTGCGCGGCACTGAAGTTGGCATACTGGCAGAGAAGCCGGACTGCTTGTACACACCGATCGTGGAAGCCATAACGCAAGCCACGACTACCGTCGCCTGGCGGCGGACTTCGCCATGGTCGATCAGCACGGTGCCGACGACACGGCACACTTCGACCAACTGCTGCCACTCGCGGCTGTGGCGGGCAAAGCGCGAAACCTCGCGCGCGGCAACCGCGCCGACCTTGCCCAGACACACATCGGCCACATGCGCTGGAAGCCGCTGCGCGTCACGGTCCCAGCGGCTGAGCGGCCCAGATCCTCGTCAACGACCTCGATCTCGCGCCAGCCGAGGTGCTGCAGCCGCTCCTGCATGGCGTACTGCAGCCGTTGGCTCTCTAGGTTATGACTGACCTGGTAGGTCGAGGACTGGCGGACGTAGTGGATCGCCTTGCGCGAAAGGTGTTGAGGCTTGATCTTGTCATTCATAGCGGTCCTTCGGGGGCGTTGCCTGCCCGTGCTGACGAGCAACGTGATCGCGAAGCATGCGCGCCAGTAGGCGCAGTTCCTGCGATCGGACGTCGATTGGGATCGGCCTCCCAGCTCGGTTCGTTGCGAGACGGCCGGAACAGCGTCAGTTGAATCGCCCGCGGCGCCTTCAGAGTCGATGGCATGAGCACCTCCTGCAAGTGACTGGTCATGGTGCTCGGCTTTTAGCACTGAGTCGGCGATGTGGCCCGATCGGGCGTGCAAGTCCGATCAACGCATGCAATTCGCGCAAAGCATCAACGCAGACCTCCGGATCGCAGGCCCCTGTGCAAGGCGCTGCGCACCCCTGCGTGGAACATCCACAGCGGGATCTCGACCGCACGCGCACGTCCAGTTCGGGCGTCAGCCCGCAGCGAACGACAACTTGCCCCTGGCTGATCCTCGTGACATGCACCCACACCGTACGGCCGAACCTCGGATGCCGGTGGTATCGGACTTCTCGCGATTCGGTACTAATGGGTGTTCCGTTGTTGGGTTGTACAACCGCGTGCGCATGCAAACGGCCATCGGGTACCTTGCCCCCGTCGAAGGGGAACTCAGCCTCCTGGCTGCGTGACTTGGTGTACGTGGAAACGAGGCAGGGTCATGCGCACCCGGTCGATTTTCGCGACCACTTCGCGCCAGAGTTCGCCGCGCTCGGGCCGCTGATCGCCCACGGCCTGGTGCGCCTGAGCGACCATGCGCCGGAGGTCACGCCGATGGGATGGTTCTTCGTGCGCGCCATCGCCATGGTGTTCGACCGCTATCTGCAGGCCGAACCCGCACGCGCTATTCGCGCATCGTCTGATGCAAGGCGGCCTGGCGACTGCCGCGTTGCTGATGGGGCGGGCCGGCGGGCCGCATTGCGTGTCCATGTGCGCCGCGCCATCGGCCGGGGTGATCCGACTGGTGCGCGCACCGCTCGGCTCCACGGTGGAAGCCGCGCCGGTATCGACCACGCTGGCGTTCCATGCGGGGCGGGCAGCCAGCTATGCCTTGGCCGGGGCGCTCGTCGCCGGCGCGGCGCAGTCGCTGGCCTATGCGAGCGCACACGTGACGGCACTGAAGCCGCTGTGGGTGCTGCTGCATGCGGCCACGCTGGCCTGGGGCCTGGCCCTGATCTTCCAGGGCCGGCAGCCGGACTGGGCCCACAGGGCTGGGCAAGAGGCTGGCCTTGCGCATGCGTCCGCACAGGCGTTCGGCGTTCGGCGTGCTGACCATGGGTGCGCTGTGTTTGGTGATGCCGTGCGGCCTGCTCTGTTCGGCGCTCGCGCTGGCCAGCCTGGGCAACGGCGCGCTCGACGGCGCGATGGTGATGGGGCGGCCCCGTGGGCCTTGCAGCTGCTGGGGAACGACAAGCTGGGTCCATCGCGGGCACGCTGGGGCGCGCGCATCGCGGGCGTGCTGCTGGCCTTGATGGCGCTGCAGGCCGTGTGGCTGGACTTCGCGCAAGGCATCAGCGACTGGTGCGTTGAACACGCGCCTGGCTTGCGCCAGCGCAAGGGGAGCCCGTCCTGCCAGCGCGACGATCCACCCGTGAAGCCCGTTCGCGCGAAAGTCCTGTCGGGCGCCCTCGCCCTGACCCTTGTCGCCCCTGCCGGCGCGATGGACGCGTCATGCCCCGAGCGAACCGATGGCCGCGTCGCGGACTTCGCGGCGGCCGCCGCGCGCGAAACCCCGGCAGTGGTGACGCTGGTCGCGAGTGGCGTCGATGTGGGGTGGAACGTCGGCGAAGCCGAACACGATGAAGTGGACGATGCAGGCGCCCCCGGCGAGCCATACCGCAAGCAAGGGGCGCCGTCCGTTGGACGCAGCACCGCCGCGGGCCTCGTCATCCGGCCGGACGGCTACATCGTGACGAGCGCGCATGCCGTGGCCGGTGCGCATGATGTCGCCGCACGCTTCGCCGACGGACGAGGCTTCAGGGCCAGCATCGTCGGCATCGACAAGCGCACCGACGTGGCCCTGCTCAAGGTCGAGGCATCGGGCCTCGCCGTTGCGGCCATCGCCACGGCCGTGCCTTGCCCCGGCGAGCCGGTGGCTGCGTTGGGCTCGCCGCTGGGCTTCGAGCAGAGCGTGACCGCCGGCGTCCTCGGCGCCAGTCCGCGCTTTGTCGAAGGCGGGGGCGGCGTGCCCTACATCCAAACCGATGTCGCGCTCAATCCAGGCAGTTCGGGCGGGCCGTTGTTCAACCGGCGGGGCGCAGTGATCGGCATGAATGCGATGGTCTATTCGGCCCTCGGAGGGCTCCCCGGCTATTCCCTGAGCGTGCCGATCGACCTGGCCTTGCGCGTGGCCAATGAACTGCGCACCACCGGCCATGTCACCCGCGCGAAGATCGGCGCGCACACCCAGCCGCTGACGTCTGAGCTGGCGCAGGCCTTCGGCATCAACCGTGTCGTCGGGGCCATGGTGGTGGGCGTGGACTCGCAGGACAGCGCTGCGCGCGCCGGCATGCGCACCGGCGACGTGATCCTCGCGGTCAATGGCGCCTGGCCCGGGACCTATGCCGACATCCAGGAGGCCGTGGGCTCGGCCCGACCCGGCGCAACGCTCATGCTGACGGTGTGGCGGCGTCGGGCGGCGACCCAGGTCAGCGTCACCGCCGCCGCCACCGCCACCGCCACCGCCACCGCCACCGAGATCGTTGCGGCCAGGCCGGCGGAAGACGATCGGCCTCCGGCGACGCAGCGCGACGAATCGCGTCTCGGCCTGGGCGTGATCGAGCGAAAGGGCGCGCTGGGCGATGGCGGGCGCTACGTGCGCACCGTCACGGGCGCCGCGCAGAGCATCCACGTCGGCGACCAGATCCTCGGTGTCAACGATGCGCCGACGGCCACGCCCCACGAGCTCGACAGTGCGCTGGCAACCGCCCGAGGCAACGATGTCATCGCGATGCTCGTAGCCCGGGGAAAGCTGCGCAGCTACATCGCGGTCGACCGTCGTTGAACGAAGGAGTTGCCCCCATGAAGCTGAAGACCCTGCTCGTGCACCTCGATCACACCGAGCGGTGTGCTGCACGCGTCAGCCTCGCAGCCGCCCTCGCGCGCAGGCACGGCAGCCATCTGGTCGGCTTGCTTCCGACGGGGCGCCATGAGGCGGCCATACCGTTCGGCGCGGTGCCGCGGGATGCGCCCGACTTTGCCGCCGCCACAGCTGCCTGGCTGCGGCGACGGGCAGACCAGGTCGCGGAAGCCTTCCGCCACCACATGGCAGGCGTGGCCGGCGTGAGCTGGGAAGTGTGCCGCACGGATCGTCCGGCGCTGCACGCGCTGGTGGCCCATGGTCGCGCGGCGGACCTTGTCATCCTGGGCCAGGACGACGAGCACGATCCGCCCGAAGCGGCGCTGCGCGACCTCGGCGCGAAGGTCATGCTGGAGGTGGGCCGGCCGGTGCTCCTGGTGCCTTGCTTCGGTCGATTCGACAGCATCGGCGCCAGCGTACTCGTCGCCTGGGATGGCGGGCGGGCCGCCGCCGTGGCCATGCGCGCGGCCTTGCCATTGCTGGATGCCGCATCTCGAATTACCGTGCTGTCGTTGCGCAACCCCGGCGAGCCGGAAGCCGAGGACCTGCTGCTGCCACCCGAACAGGTGGCTTGGTTCGAACATCACGGCCTGCGCGCGACGGCCCGGCGCGAGATCGTGGATGGCGACATCACCGAGGCCCTTCTCTCGGGCGCCCGCGACGTCCAGGCCGACTTGCTGGTGATGGGCGGCTACGGTCACTCGCGCTGGCGCGAGTGGGTGCTGGGCGGCGTCACGAAGCGGATGCTGCGTTGGATGACCCTGCCGGTGCTGTTTGCCAATTGAGGCTAGCCGCCGCTCACGAGGTCTTCGAACGGCAGTTGCTCAGGCCGAAAAGGGGGTACGCCGGCCACACCGCCGCAACGCCGGTGACGAGCGGCACGAGCCCGACCAGTCCCCACAAGCCGATCGCTCCGATGCTCGTCAATGCGAGGAGACGCAAGCCAACGGCAATGCGCGATCGAAATCTCCGAGGTTCGTTTTCACGGGCGGAGTCAATGCGTGGTTGATGGCATGATGCGCGCCATCGGCCGCCGGCGTGTTGTGCTGGACCAAGCTTCTTGGCGCCAGCGGCAGCACGATGCGACGCTGGTCGGAATTCGCAGGCTCGGTATGGTCATCCGCGAAACCCATGGCGCGCGCTAGGTTCAGCATGCGAGCGTTCTCGCGCAGCACGATGCCCACGAGCCGGCCGGTGCCGCGGCTGCGCGCATGTTCGATCAGCTGCTGGAACAGCAGCCGGCCGAGGCCTGCGCTGTTGAGATCGGAACGAACGATGATCGCGAACTCGGCCTCGGTGTTGTCCGGGTCGCTGACCGTGCGCGCCACGCCGAGCGTCTCGGCGCGCCCACCGGCATCGACGTCTTCCGCGATGAACGCCATCTCGCGGTCGTAGTCGATCTGGGTCAGGCGGGCCAGTTCGCTGCGAGGCAGCTCGCGTCGCGTCAGGAAGATGCGCATGCGGATGTCTTCCATGCTCAGACGCCTGAGAAAGTCCGCATGCTGGCCCTCGTCTTCTGGGCGGATCGGCCGGATCGTGATGCTGCGCCCGTTCCAGCTTGCGTGGCGAACCCACTGCACCGGATAGGGCAGGATGGCAAAGCGTTCAGCGCCAGCGGCGGGCGCGCGTTTGGGACCGAGCAAGCGCATGAGGTATGGCCTTGCGCATCCAGCGCCTCCTGCTTCTGCGCGGCGGTGAGCCCGGCCGTCACGATTCACCGCTGCTCGCGTGCCCAGTGCACCAAGTTGCGCGATGAACGGCGCGATGGTGTCGGCAGGTGTGAACAGCAACGCCGGTTCGGGCGGCGAGGGGAGGTCGGCGGCGCACGCGTGGATGCGCAGGCCGTCGCGCGTGGTGGGCTTGGGGCTGACCCCGTACACGGTCCCGGCAAAGCCGCCGGTCAGCAAATTGCGCCGCACCTGGCGATGGTGGCGGGCGCGCCGGCGGTGAAGATCCATGGGACGTACGTACCGGTCCATGCGGAGGTCGCGAACCTCGACAGCCTCTCGGCGATGCGGACCGCGAGCAGTTGCTGGCCTGGCGGGCGGCATGTCGGCGCCCAGGCACGTCTTCGTGACGCATGGCGAACCGATCGCGGCCGATGCGCTGCGCCTCGGCATCGAGGAACGCTACGGCTGGGCCGTGACGGTGCCGGACTACATGGAGGTGCGCACGCTCTGAGGAGCCGGTCAGGCCGTCTGCCTCAGGGCATCACGGAGGCTGCTGAAGCCCGCGCCTTGCGCCGTCCCGAATAGCGGGTCCGGCCGTTGGGGCACAGCCTTGGCCACAGCCTGCCAGTCGTGATTGTCGAGCAGTCGTGCCGCGCGCGGGAGGATCTCGCGCTCCTCGGCGGCGAGGTGGTGACGGTAGTAGACAAGGTTGAGCGCGGCTGCGGATTCCACCTTCTCGCGCGAGACCAACCGCGTCGGCAGTGATTTCCTTGAGCAGCCCCACCAGTTCCTCGCCCGCGACGGCAATGGCCCGGTACTCCTGCTTCAGCCGGTTGACAGGGATGTGTATCTCCGGCGCACGCTGCACCAGCCGTGCGAACGCGATGTCCTGCATCGGATGATGGGCGCTGTCGCCTACTCGCGCAGGTACGCGAACGACGTCCGGCATGAGTTGGTAGTCGGAGGCGCCATCTTCATGGAAGGCGCCGACCTGCTGTCTCAGCAGGTCCAGGAGCCGAGAGAAATCGACATGGTCGACATGCCATCGGTTCATCAGTTCGTTCATGCTCGCATCCTTGGAGCCTTCAGGTGAATTGCACCGGCCGCGCGATCTCTTGCGCAGCCGGTGTCGGCGCAAGTGCAGCGCCGAATGCCTGCATGCGTTCGGCGCAACCGCCGTCCTTCGCGTCACGGGCCGTGACGGTCGTACTCAAGGTGACTTGCCGTCCGATCCATCGCCCGACCTCGTCGGGGGCATCCGGGCTGCCGAGGCCCCCCATGACCGATACCACGGCAACCTCGGGCAGTCGCTTGCGGTGGGTCGCCACGAAACTGCACATCGGGCTGGCCAGGCGCATCAGCCAGATCGGCGAGACGAGCACCACGGCGTCGAAGTCGATCGGACCGGGCCCCAGGTAGCGGATGGGCGGTCGCAGGTAGAACAAGGCGTTGAGGATGCAGCGCAGGTTGCCCCACCCGTCCGTACGGCCATGGTATTCCGTGATCTCGCCGATGCGCCAGTCCTGTTGCGCGCAAAGCAGCTGCGCCACGCTCCGCGAGGTCCCGCTGAGTGAGTAGAAGACCACAAGGACATGCACGGCCGCACCGACCTGGCCTTCCGTTTCCTCGACTGGCACCTGGAGCATTCGGGCGACCATGAAGGCCTGCCGGTGCTGCGCTTCTACGAGGTGTACCGGGCGCTGGTCCGGGCGCAGGTCGCGAGCCTGCGCGGTCCGTCCGGGGATGGGCATCCGGGTGTCGAGGACTACCTGCTGTGCGCGTAGGACATCGTGCACCGCGCCGAACGCATGCCGCGCCTGCTGATCGCCTGTCCGGCTCCGGCAAGTCGACCGTGGCGGCGCAGTTGCTCGAGCTCGCCGGCGCGGTGCGGCTGCGCTCCGATGTCGAACGCAAGCGCCTGTTCGGCCTGTCGGCGCTGGCGCACTCGTCGGACCAGGCGCTCGACATCTACACGCCCGACGCAACGCGGCGCACCTTCGCACGGCTCGCGGAAGCGGTCCGACTTGCCTTGCAGGCGGGCTGCCCAGGTGATCATGGACGCCGCCTTCCTGCGCCATGCCGAGCGTGCCGCGTTCCACGGCTGGCCGTCTCGTTGCAGGTGCCCTTCGCGATCCTGGACCTGCGCGCGAGTCCGGCGCAACCGCGGCACCGCGTCGCGGCGCGCCATGCCGGCGGTCTCGATCGGTCCGAAGCCGACCCGGCCGTGCTGGAGCGGCAGTTCGCGTTCCAGGAGCCACTGGATGCATAGGAGCGCGCGATGGCCATCTGCGTCGAGACGGAGATGCGGCCGGACGCGGCGTCGCTGTGCGCGCTCTGGATGTCGCGCACCTGAGGGCGGAAAGGCAGCGTCGGCGCAAAACATCGACCGTGGCCCGCGCCGCGGGATTGACGCCGCGCAAGCCCGAGACGTGGACTCGGCGCGAGGATGCCCGCATTCACGGCGATCAAGGAGCCCCCATGCCGACCCCGAAGACCATCCTCCTGCATCTGGACAGTTCCGCCCGCACCGCGGAGCGCGTCAGGGTTGCGCGCGAACTGGCCGAGGCGTTCGACGCCGAAGTCGTCGCGCAGCCCTGCACGCTGACCGCGTTGATGCGCTACCCCTACGCACTGGAAGCCTCGGCCGATGCCATGCAGATCATGCAGGCGCTGGACGAGGACTGCCGCGACAAGGCGCATGCCGTGTTGATGGCGGCGGGCGCCGGCTCGGCACGCTTGCGCTGGCGCGAGCCATTGGTTGATGCACCGTGGGGCTTCTCGCACTGCGCGATCTACGCCGATCTGCTGGTGCTTGGCCAGCGCGATGCTGACGACCCCGCGGCGGGCGAATTGCCGCCGGACTTCCTGTCCAGTGTGCTTGTCCAATCCGGCAGGCCCGCGCTGGTGCTGCCCTATGCGGGACCGATCGGCCCGATCGGCCGGAACGTGCTCATCGCCTGGAAGGAGTCAGGCGAGGCCGCGCGCGCGGTGTCGGCGGGACTGCCATGGCTCACGCGCGCGGAGGCTGTGCATGCCGTGTGCTACGGCGAGGGCGCCGATGCATCGCTGGACAGCCTGCAGGCGTATCTCGCGGCGCACGGCGTGAAGGTGGCGGTGCATCCGGGTGGACATGAGGACGCCGACGCGGGCGAGCATCTGCTGTCCAGGGCCGCCGATGTGGGTGCCGACCTGCTCGTGATGGGCTGCTATGGCCACAGCCGCGCGCGCGAGTGGGTGCTGGGCGGCGCGACGCGGTCGATCCTGCAGTCCATGACCGTGCCGGTGTTGATGTCGCATTGAGCGCGTCCGCGGGAACCGCTGCGCAGCGGCCCGGGTGCTCAGCGCCGGCGCGCCTCCAGCGCCGCCTGGCAGGCCGTACAGCGGATCGCGATGGGATGGGCCAGCAGGCGCAGGCGCGCGATCTCCTCGCCGCAGTCGATGCAGACGCCGAAGCGCCCGCAGGCCAGACGGCGCTCGGCTTCCTCGATGTCGTGCAGCGATGGCGATCGATCTCGATTTCGGCGCTGCGCACTTCCTGCTCCCGTTCGGCCTCGGCATCGTCCGCGTGCGTGTGCACCTCCTGGTCGATGGAGGTGGCGCTCTGGTCGACATGTGGCGCATGGCTGCGCAGATCGTCGATGGCCTGCCTTTTCAGGGAGTCCAGTTGCGAGGCCAATGCGATGTGGTCGACGGTGGAGAGCTTCATGATCAATGACTAAAAGAAGTGGATGAATGCGGCTGTCTGCCGCTGCAGGCCTATGGGATCAGCACTGCCGCGCCCTGAACCCGCCCGTTGCGCAGGTCGGCCAGCGCTTCGTTGGCCTGCGCGAGCGGATAGGTCTTGACATGCACGTCGAGCGGGTGCGCCCGAACGTCGGCGAAGAATCCGGTTGCGTCCTGCCGCGTGAGGTTGGCGACCGACACCAGTTGGCGCTCCTCCCACAGCAAGCGGTAGGCGAAGGCCGGGATGTCGCTCATGTGGATGCCGCCGCAGACCACGCGGCCGCCCTTGCGCACCGGGCGCAGCGCCGCTGGCACGAGGGCGCCGACCGGCGCGAGGATGATCGCGGTATCCAGCGGCTCCGGCGGCAGCTCGTCGGAGCCGCCGGCCCATACGGCGCCGATGCTGCGCGCGAAGCGCTGGCCCTGGTCGTCGCAGGGCCTGGTGAAGGCGTAAAACATGGCGGCCCTGCGCGGTCGCGACCTGCGCGATGAGGTGCGCTGCCGCGCCGAAGCCGTACAGCCCCAGCCGGTGCGCGTCCGGTCCGGCCGCGCTGAGACAGCGCCAGCCGATCAGGCCTGCGCACATCAGCTGTGCGATGCGCGCCGGCCCGTGTTCGAGCTCGCCGAGCGGCAGGCAGAAGGCGGCCTCCGCCACAACGTGGCTGGCGAATCCGCCGTCGCGGTGGTAGCCGGTGAAGCTCGGCGTGTCGCACAGGTTTTCGTGGCCGCTGGCAATAGAAGCAGTGGCCACAGGTGTGGCCGAGCCACGGCACGCCGACGATGTCGTCGAGACAATGCGAGTCCACCCCTTCGCCGATGGCTTCCACGATGCCCACGATCTCGTGGCCGGGCATGATCGGCAGCCTCGGCAGCGGCAGGTCGCCGTCCACGACGTGCAGGTCGGTGCGGCACACGGCGCAGGCCAGCACGCGCAGCGCAACTCGCCGGGACCGGGCTCGGGCAACGTGCGGTATTCCATGGCCAGCGGCAGCAGTGGCGCCGCAAGGACCATGGCCCGCATCGTCGAGTCGTCCTGCATCGCAGACCTCACGCCATGTACTTGCCGCCGTTCACCGGCAGCGAGGCGCCGCTGATGAAGCCGGCTTCTTCGGCCACGAGGAATAGTACGCAGCGCGCGATCTCCTGCGCGCTGGCGATCCGTCCCATTGAATTGCCCGGCCTGCCCTGACTGGCCGTTGACCGAGCCCATGTTGACGATGCGCCCGAAACGGCGATCGCGCATGCCTTCGATCACCGCGCGGCACATGTTGAAGCAGCCGCCGAGGGTGACGTCGAGAACCTCGCGCCATTGCTCGAAGCTCATCTTGTGCAGCACGGCGTCCTGCGTGATGCCGGCGTTGTTGACGAGCACGGCGATCGGGCCGATCTCGGCTTCCGCCAGCGCCACGCCTTCGCTGCAGGCGATCGGATCGGCCACGTCCCTGGTGAACGCGGGAATGCCGGTGCGCTTCGTGAAGGCATGCGTCGCCTGCGTGTTGGCGCCGTGGTTCACGGCGACCCGGTAGCCGGGCGCCTTCAGCGCCTGCGCAGTCGCCGCGCCGATGCCCGCGGTGCTACCGGTGACCAGCGCGGCGCGCATGGCGTCAGGCCTCCACGAGCAGGTTGTTCACGACGTTGGCCACGCCGGGTGCCGACCAGGCCGCACCCTGCACGGCTTGGCGCTCGGCCCAGGAATGCACCGTGCCGCGCAGCGTTACGTCGGCGCCGCTGACGCTGATCTCGATGCGGCGCGCCTCGCGGTCGGCCTGGCGTTCCAGCGCGTTCTGGATCTTCAGCGCGATGTCGGTGGAGGTGACCTTCGGCTTGACGACGATCTGGTTGGCCACGCCGGTAACGCCGAGCAGGTCGCGCACCGCCACCTCGGCGGCGCGGCGCTGGTACTCCCAGTCGACCTTGCCGCTCAGCGTGGCGAAGCCGTTCTCGACCATCGCCTTGATCTTGCCGTCGGGCACGAGGACGTTCCATTCGAGCGCGCGTTCGGCCGCCAGCGCGATCTCGGCGTCGGTGCGCTGGAAATCCGCCGGCAGCTTGACGGTCATCTCGACCGCCAGCGCGCGCACGCCGGCGATGCGCTGCACCGCGTGCTCGATGGCGCACTTCTCGGCATGGCTCGACGGATGGCCGGTCAGCGTGACCACGCCGTCCTTGACGATCACGCCCACATCGGTGGCGGTGATGGCCGGGTCCCATGCGAGTTCGGACAGGACATCGTTTCTCAGTTGCACATCGGACTTCATAAGGGTCTCCTGAAGAGTTGCGAAGCGACTTCAATGTAGGCAGCAGCGCGGGCCCATGGCTTGCGTCAGATCAAGGGTTCGATGCCTGCCAGCGCCACCCGCTGATCGCATGTCCCGTCCGTGGCGGCGGATCCATGCATGGTGTTCGAGCAGCTTGTCGCGCAGCCGCTGCTGCACATGGCTGGCGCGCTCGCGGGTGCGTGGCAACACGGTCGATCGCCGCCGCGGCCAGGTGGAAGCGGTCGAGGTGGTTGAGCACCGTCATGTCGAAGGGCGTGGTTTGCTTTCCTCTCGGTAGCCGTGCACGTGGAAGTTGTCATGGTTGGTGCGCTGGTAGGTGAGTCGGTGGATCAGCGCGGGATAGCCGTGGTACGCGAAGATCACCGGCGCGCCGGTGCTGAACATCGAGCGTGCGGTGCAACGTGTGCAGGGCGTGCAGGCCGTGGCCGTCGAGCTCGATTTAAAGCTGTCGCCGAGTCACAAGCGCAGTGACGCGGAGATCGCCGAGGCCGCCGAAGGTGCCTTGAACTGGCACTCGGAGATTCCGAAGAACGTCGTCAGGATCCGCGTGGAGAAGGGCTGGATCACGCTCGATGGCGAACTGGATTGGGATTTCCAGCGCAGTGCTGCCAAGCGCGCCGTCCAAGCGCTGATCGGCGTGGTGGGCCTCAGCAACAACATCACCCTCAAGGTTCATCTCACGCCTGCCGACATCGGCGCCCGCATTCGTCAGGCGCTGGAACGGCACGCGCTGGACGAAGCCAAGGGGATCCAGGTCGAGGTGAAGGGAGCGAAGGCGGTATTGCGCGGCACGGTTCATTCGTGGGCCGAGCGCTCGGCAGCGCAGGGCGCGGCATGGTCCGCCCCGGGCATCGTGAGCGTCGAAGACGACCTCCGGGTCGCCGCCTGAGGCGCGCGTGCGGCGGATGCCGTTCGCTCGTTTCAGACTTCCAGGGCGCTGTGGCTGTCGCGGTGACGGCTGGTGATGGATCAGAGTGGAGGTCGCCACGTGCGCGGTCACCCTGTTTCATAGCCGGCTCATTCGCGCTGCCGCAGTGTCCTTCTTCGACCGTTCTGCGCAGCCCTGGACAGTCGCGCTGAACTGCTGGATATCTTGCACAGGACGCATCGGCCTGGTTTGAAAAACTGTCGCAAGGGAAGCTGTTTCGAAGGAAGCCTTCTGTGGGAAGCCTTGACGGAGGTCAATGACCCTGCCTGCATCAAACGTAGTATCGGGCGATTTCTTGCAGAACACGAAAGTCTGTTCATGCTCGATAAATTTTCGGGATCGGAAACCATTCAGCCTGGAAATGCGGCCGGCGATCCGGAGAACGCGTCTTTCGATCGGCAGCTGCGGCGGGCTCGCGAGGAAGAGCGTGCGCATCTGGCGCGCGAACTTCACGACGAATTGGGCTCGATCCTGACGGCCGCCAAACTGGAGCTGGCATGTGTGCGGCAGTAACTTGGCGGTGGCTTGGGCAGCAGGATGGAGCAGCATTTTCAGCATCTCAATGCGGGTTTGGCTTTGAAGCGCCGGATCATCGATGGGCACAGGCCTTCGTCGCCAGGCGCGGCGGGCCTCGGTGCCGCGCTGGACCATCTCGCCCGGGATTTCAGCCTCAGCGCAGGTATCCCGGTCACCATGGGCCGTCAGGAGGTGGTGGTGCTTGAATCCACCCATTGGGCTATCTATCGGGTGGTTCAGGAAAGCCTGACAAACGTCGGCAGATACGCGCACGCCGACAAGGTGAAGGTCAGCCTGCTCGACGGTGAGCGTGACGTGATCGTGATCGTTGCGGACAACGGACGGGGCTTCGACCCGGGCTGCCATCGGCCCGGTCGTCATGGCATCGCGGCCGTGCGCCAGCGGGTGGAGGCGTGCGGCGGGCAGTTGCGCGTGACCTCGGCGCCCGGCAAGGGTACGCGGGATCTGCGTGGTGATTCCGCAGCCGGCTGGCATGGGATGTCATGCATCGGACCTCTCCAATCGACGCGACAGGCCCCATCGAATGGCGCAAGGCCAACAGACGGCGCGAGCGGCTACTGGCCGTCGCCGAGCACGTCGTCCCCGTCACGCGCCAATCACCAATCGTTCCCCGCCACGAAGCATTGATACGCCGTTGAGCCTGGAATTTCTGACCGTCGAGCCGCGCGGAGTTGATCGCTCCCGTCGCCCGGGTCGTCCATGGCCCGATGGACCAGGATGGGCGCGAAGCCCCGGGCTCGCATGCATCACCGTCGCCAAGCCTGGGCGCCTGCACTTTCCGGATGTCGCTACACGCGGTCGAATTCGAACCACTTGCTCGATGAGATAGCCCAGCACTGCGCTGACCCAGGCGATGGTGAGCCGCGTGAGCGCAAATGCTACGATCACATCGCCCCACCAGGGAAGATCGAAAGCGCCAGGGATGAGCATTGATTGCATGGACGTGCTCTTGAAAAGGTAGTGCATTTTCGATCGCGCACGTGGTGCGCCCATTGACCTCCGTCAAGGCGACCGAGGCGGCCGCTCCTTCCGGCGCGAGGGTGTCAGCCGGCCCGGGAGCCACAGCGCTTCATCCGCTGCGAATGCATCGCGTTGCGAGCAGCGCGAACGGACCTTGATCCACCTCAACGCGGCCGGTCGCCCGCCTGCCTAGCATCGTCTTCCATGTCGTTCAAGGAGAAGAGTCATGCCGTTTCTTTCGATCAACGTCGGGCCCGTCGACCGCGCATTGCGTATCGGGTTGGGCATCTTGCTGATCGTGCTGGCGGCCACGGGCGTCGTTGGCCTCTGGGGCTATCTGGGCGTCGTGGCCGTGTTGACCGGTGTCGTCGGCAACTGCCCCCTCTATTCATTGTTTAATCTCGACACGCAGCCACGTCACAAGCGGTGATCCCGCCAAGCGGCGGGCGTGCGGAAGATCAACGGCGCGAGCAGGTGCGGCTCCGTGCCCGGCCTGCTGATGCAACAGGCGCAGCGCGTGCTCGTCTTCCACCTGATCGAACGCCTTGTAGAACCGACCAACCGCGTCGAAGCTCGCGGGCGCATGCAGACATACAAATTCATCGGCCAGTGGTCGTACCAGTTCGAGGCTGCGAGCGGATGCGACCGGCACGGCGCAGGGCCGCGTCGAGGTGCTTGCGCGCCCGGACTGCGTGCAGGGCAGCCACCATCGTTGCGCCCGTGGCGAGCCCGTCGTCCACCACGATGACCGTGCGATCGGCGGCGTCGATCGGTGCCCGATCGGGCGTGTATTGCTTGCGCCGTCTTTCCAGCACACCCAGTCAGGATCGCCTTTCCTGTTCGATGTATGCGTCGGTCGCACCCGCTGCAAGGACATGGGGCGCGATGTGGGTCCACCCGCTTTCATCGATCGCGCCGATGGCGAGCTCAGGCGAGGCGGGCGCGCGCAACTTCCGCACGAGCACCACGTCGAGATCCCCGCCCAACTGCCGCGCCAGGATGGCGCCGATCTCCAGGGCGCCGCGGGGATGGCCAGGACCAGGGGTGGTGTCCCTTCCAGGTCGCAAGGGCCTTCGAAAGTTGCCTGGCGGCGTCGGCGCGATCTGCAAAGCGCATGGTCTCGTTCTCAAGTTAGCTTCGCATCATCGGCCCGGCGGTCCGCCGCGGGCTTGCGCCGCGTCGACCATTCCGTGGTCAAGTAGCGGCCTGGGCGCACGCCCCAAGCGCTTCTTTCGGCCAGGACATCGCCGGTGATCTTGAGCAGGACATCGGGGCTCACGCTCATGGCATCGATGCCGAGTTGGACCAACTGCGCGGCCATCTCCGGGTAGTCGAGGGGGCCTGTCCGCAGATGTCCACGTGCCGTCCCGTGGCGCCGGACACCCTCGATGGTTTGCCGGATCATGGTTTTCACGCCCTCGTCACGCTCATCGAAGTCGAACGCCACGATGCGCGAGTCGTGATCGACCCCCAGGACCAGTTGTGAGGTCGTTCAACCCGATCGAAAAACCGTCGAACAGGCGCGCGAACGCGTCGATCTGGATCACGTTGTTCGGGATCTCGCACATCACGTAGATCTCCAGGCCGTTTGCGTCGCGGCGCAGCCCGTGGGCGGCCACCGCCTCGAGCACCTTCTCGGCCTCGGGAATGCGGCGGCAGCAGGGAATCATGAGCTTGACGTTGGCGAATCCCATGTCTTCGCGCACCCCGCTTCATGGCGGCGCACTCGAGCGCAAAGCCATCCGCATAGGCGGGGCGCGTATAGCGGGATGCACCGCGAAACCCGTTCATTGGATTCTCTTCGGGGGATTCGAAGGCGCCGCCTCCCCGCAGGCGCACGTACTCGTTGGACTTGAAGTCGGACATCCGCACGATGACGGGCTTGGGATGGAAGGCCGCTGCGATCGCGCCGACACCCTCGGACGGCTGGCGCACGAAGTAGTCCGCGGGCCGATCGAAGCCACGGGTCAGACGCGCGATCTCGGCGCGCTGCGCGGGTCGGCCCATTTTCTCCGGATGCACCAGCGCCATCGGATGAATTCTGATGTGTCCGGTCACGATGAATTCCATGCGCGCCAGGCCCACGCCGTCATGGGGCAGCAGGGCGATCTGTAAGGCGAGGTCGGGGTTGCCGAGATTGACCATCAGGTACGTCTGCGGGCGCGCGAGCGCAGACAGATTCACGCTCTCCTTGTCGAACGGCACCGCGCCCGGATAGACATGGCCTTCGGCTCCGCCTGCGCAGTGCACGGTGATCTGCTCGCCCGTGAGGATCATGGCCGTCGCACCGTCACATCCGACGACCGCCGGAATGCCCAGTTCGCGGGCCACGATGGCCGCATGGCAGGTGCCGCCGCCGCGGTTGTTCACGACGGCCGACGCGATCTTCATCACGGGGCCCCAGTCGGGCGTGGTGGTGTCGGCGATCAGCACCAAGGCCTACATGTCGGTGATGACACGTGCCTTCCTGGAGGCGATGGAAGAGCCGACCGCGCGACCCGCAAGCAGCGGCCGCGCCGGCTCCCGCAACCGGTACGTGTCGAAGCGCTGACGCGGCCTGCGCGAGGCGACCGTCTCCGGTCGGGCCTGCACGATGTAGATCTCTCCATCGAGCCCGTCCCTGGCCCATTCGATGTCCATCGGGGTCGGCTGGCCTGCACGGCCGCTGAAGTCGTCTTCGATCGCCACGGCGGCATCGGCTAATGCCAGCACAGCGGCGTCCTTGATGCAGCAGCGCGCCTGATCGTCCGGTGGCGTGGATTCGTTGCCGGTGGTTTCGGGCCCTTCGGTCTTCGAATACACCATCGCATCTGTTTGCTGCCCGGCTTACGTCGCAGCACGGCGCCATGGCCAAGCTTGAGCGTGGGCTTGAAGACGTAGAACTCGTCGGGGTCCACCGTGCCCTGGACGATGTTCTCGCCCAGGCTGTAGGCCCCGGTGGATGTAGACCACATCCCGGAATCCGCTGTCGGTAGAGCGTGAACATGACACCGCTGCCCGCGAGGTCGGAGCGCACCATCTGCATCACGCACACCGACTGAAGATCCGGAGGTGACGAAGCCTCTCTCGACGCGGTAGGCGATTTGCGCAGGGTCGCGCAGCCTTGCTGCACGGCTTTCGGCCCGGCAGATCGCTCGCGCCTGGCGCAGGCCCATCGGGCGGTGCGCGACCGCGACGCAGGCTTGCGCCAGGTCAATGGCGCGCTCGCACCGTTGCGGGATCCTTGTGTCCTTCTTGAACTGCAAGGACGCGTCATGTCTGTCATTCCATTGGATCTCGCATCGGACGCCGTCGTGCTGCCGGCCCCTCAGCTTCCGTCGCAAGCGTCGCTGCACCAGACCCTCAGGGGACGCCGGAGCACGCGGTCATTCCGGCCGGATCCGGTTTCGCTCGCCACGCTTTCGGCGTTACTCTGGGCAGCCTGCGGGATCAACCGGGAGCAAACTGGTGGCCGCACCGCGCCATCGGCGCGCGGCTGGAAGGAGGTTGATATCTATGCGGTCCTGCCCGAGGGCGCCTACCGGTACGAACCGGAGGCGCATCGCCTGGCGCTTGTCAGCGCGCAGGATCTGCGCGGCGCCACCGGCGTGCAGGACTTCGTGGGTGCAGCTCCGCTGAACCTGGTCTATGTCGCTCATCTGGACCGGATGGTGGAGGCTGCACTGGAGGACCGGCCGTTCCTGGCTGGCACAGATACCGGATTCATCGCACAGAACGTCTACCTCTGCTGCGCGGCCATGGGTCTTGGCACGGTGGTGCGCGCAATGATCGACCGGCGCGGTCTGGCAAAGGCGCTGCAACTGCCGGCAAACCAGCGCATCACTCTCGCGCAGACGGTGGGTTGGGAGGCGCCGGGTCCGTGATCGCAGCGAGGCGACGAATGCCCCGGCATTGGCGTTTTGAGCGTGGTGCATTCTGGGAGGGTTGATCCGGGTCAAGGTCGGGAAGCCGGGGCGTCCGAATAATGACGCCATGTTCAGGGGGGTACGCGGAATCGCACTCGGACGAGCGCGGGGCCGCACGAGTTCCGCGGAGCGATGCCCTGTGTCATTCAACGCTTTGCTGGCGCGCCGCGCCGGCATCGATACCTACCAGCAACCCGTGGTCTACCTGCGCAGCGACTGCGATGTCTGCAAGGCCGAGGGTTTCCAGTCGCAGGCGCAAGTCGAGGTGACTTCCGACGGCCGTCACCTGCTCGCCGTCCTTCACCAGGTGAGCGGCAACTGGCTTCGCAACGACGAGATCGCCCTGTCGGAGTCGGCTTGGAACCTCATGGGTGCGTCGGAAGGCGACGAACTGGTGGTGCGGCATCCGCCCGTGCTCGATTCGCTGACGCATCTTCGAAGCAAGCTTCATGGCGAGCGACTGCATTACGCGGCACTGCGTGCACTGATGGACGATGTGAGTCGCGGGCGGGTTCCCGACATACACTTGGCGTCCTTCGTGACGATGTGCGCCGGGGACGGCCTCGATCTCGAGGAGACCGTGGCGCTGACGCGCGCGATGGTCGATGTGGGAGAGCGCCTGGATTGGGGGATGTCGCCGGTGGTGGACAAGCATTGCATCGGTGGATTGCCTGGCAATCGAACGACGCTGATCGTGGTGCCCATCGTCGCCGCCTGTGGCGTGGTCATGCCTAAGACTTCTTCACGCGCCATCACGTCAGCGGCCGGGACTGCGGACGTGATGGAGACGTTGGCGCCGGTCGACCTGGACCTGGCGGCAATGCGCCGCGTCGTGGAGCGCGAATGCGGCTGCATCGTGTGGGGCAATGCCATGCGCCTCAGCCCCGCCGACGACATGCTGATTCGCGTGGAGCGGCCGTTGAGCATCGACAGCGAAGGCCTCATGGTGGCGTCCATCCTGTCCAAGAAGGCCGCCATGGGTTCGCAGCGCGTGCTGATCGACATTCCCCTGGGCGTGCTGACCAAGGTCCGCAGTCCGGCTGCGGCGGACCGGCTTTCGCGAGGGCTGGTGTCGGTGGGCGCGGCGCTGGGCCTGCAGGTCCAGACCGTGTTCACCGATGGAAGCCAGCCCGTCGGCCGCGGGGTCGGCCCGGCACTCGAGGCGATGGATGTGATGGCGGTGCTCGAACGCCGGGCCGATGCGCCGCAGGATCTGCGCGATCGGGCACTCCTGCTGGCCGGGCTGATCCTCGAGATGTCGGGAAAGGCCGCGCCGGAGAGGGGAAACTTGATGGCGCGCGAGGTGCTGGACGACGGACGCGCACTGGCCAAGTTCATTGCGATCTGCGAGGCGCAGGGCGGCTTGCGCGTACCGCCCAGGGCGGCGCACGTGCGAAGCGTGCGTGCGCCCGTGGACGGCATGGTGTCCGCCATCGACACGCGGCTCGTGGCGCGAACGGCCAAGCTCGCAGGCGCGCCGCGCGATCCGGCAGCGGGCGCCTCGATGCACGTGCGGGTGAGCGATCGCGTCAAGCGCGATGATCCTCTCTACACGCTGCATGCTCAAAGCCTGGGGGCGCTCCAATATGCCCTGAGCTTCGTGCATTCCCAGCTGCCGATCGTTCGCATCGACGCTGGTGTCGGGATGGCGAGCGTGACAGCCCCGTGACGCTGCGGCGGCAAGAAGATGTCGCGCCGCCAACTTGGGCTCGGCCGCGTGGACGCCTGGATCTTGCGCCACGTCAAAGCAGACGTTCTGGTGTCGGGCAATGCTGCCAGCTCCTCCTTTCTGAGCAGCGAGTGCGAATTGCGAAGTCAGCCCGAATCCACGCGGCAGAGTTCGGTGTCAAGCGCCGCGCCTGCCGGGCCGCATTGTCGACTCCTGAATCCCGGCCATGAGCCCCATCCACATCGAGGCGGCGAGCGCATCCACGGTCCTGCCTACGCTCTTGCCCACGTTGATGACACTCGACCAGGCGGCGTTCAATCGCGAGCGGCAGGGCGGGCGCACGGCGCCTTCCGCGTACAACTGGAAGGAAATCGACGTCTATGCCGTGCTGGCTGAAGGCGCTTATCGCTAACGAGCCCCGCACGCACTACCTGTATCTGGTGGACAGGGGACTTGCGCGCGCTGACGGGCATGCAGGACTTCGTCGCGAGCGCGCCGGTCAACCTGGTGTACGTGGCCGATTTCGATCGCATGGTCGAGGTCGACATGCGCGACCGGCCCTTTCTCGCGGGAGCCGACGCCGGAGGCATCGCACAGAACGTGTACCTGCATTGCGCGGCGGCGGGACTGGCGACGGTGAAGCGCGCCGCCATCGACCGGCGCGCGCTGGCCGAGGCATTGGGCCTGCGCAGAGCTCAGCGCATCGGGCTCGCGCAGACGGTGGGATATCGCAAGCCCTGAAGTCGGCGACCTCTGCGGGCGGCTCAGCCGGAAACGGCCTCGGGCTTGAACTCGTCGATGCCGGTCAGCGCGTGGCGAACCGCGTCGTCCACCGTTGACACCCCGACGATCCGGAGCGCCGCGCGAACGCTGTCGGGCACTTCGCGCAACTCCTTCAGGTTGCGCGCCGGCAGCAGAACGGTGTGCACACCCGCGCGCTGCGCCGCCAGCACCTTTTCCTTGAGGCCGCCGACGGGCAGCACCGGGCCGCGCAAGGCTGATCTCGCCGGTCATGGCGACATCGTGGAGCGTGGGCCTGCCCGTGAACAGCGACGCCAAATGAATTGAACAGCGCGACGCCCGCACTCGGCCCGTCCTTGGGAATCGCGCCCGCCGGATGTGAAGGTGGATGTCGATGCCCTCGAATCTTGGACGGCACGCCCACCAGGGCGGCGCGAGCCTTGATGAGCGTCAGTGCCGCCTGGGCGCTTTCCTTCATCGCGTTCTCAAGTTGTCCCGTGAGGTTGAGCTTGCCCATGCCGGACACGCGCGTCGCCTCGATGAACAGGATTTCGCCTCCAGCCGGTGTCCATGCCAGGCCGGTCGCCACCCCAGTGACATTGCTGACCATCGCCAGTTCATGCTCATAGGCCGCCGGGCCCGGATTTCGTCCAGGTCGGCCGCGCCGATGCGGATGCTTCCGACCGCACCTTTGGCGACCTTCACTGCCGCATATCGCATGACGCGGCCGATTTCCCGCTCGAACTGGCGTCACCTGCTTCCCGCGTGTACCCGGAGACGATCGCCTGAAGGGCCTGGTCGTCCAGTTCGCATTGCGCCTCTTTCCAGGCCGCTGGCGCGCGCTGGCGCCGGATCAGGTAGTTGCGTGCGATCTGGAATTTTTCTTCCAGGGTGTAGCCCGCGAGTTCGTTGTCCTCCATGCGGTCGCGAACCGCTGCGGGAACGTTCTCGATCACGTTGGCGGGACAATGAAGACGATGCGGCTCAGGTCGAAGGGCACGCCCAGGTAGTTGTCGCGAGAGCTGTTGTTGTTCGGGATCGAGCACCTCGAGCAGGGCCGCCGACGGATCGCCTTGGGCGCTGGCACTGATCTTGTCGATCTCGTCGAGCTTCATGACGCAGTCTCGCGCGCCCGCGCGCCGCAACGCCTGCACGATGGCGCCGGGGCATGGCGCCGATGTACGTCCGGCGATGCCGGCGGATTTCCGCTTCGTCGGTGCATGCCGCCGAACGACGCGCGGGGGCAGAGGGTCGCTGGATGGCGCGCGCGATGCTTTGTCCCAGCGAGGTCTTGCCGACCCCGGGCGCCCCACGAAGCAGAGGATCCCGGCCGCCGGGATTGAGCTTGCGCACGGCCAGGAACTCGATGATGCGTTGCTTGACACGATCGAGGCCGAGGTGATCGGCCTGCAGCGTCTGGCGCGCCGCGCCAAGATTCAGCGGTGCAGCCGGTTCGGTGTTCCCGGGCAACTCGGTCATCCACTCGAGATAGGTGCGCAGCATCGAGGACTCGCTCGATGCATCGGGCATGCCCCGGAGTCGGGCGAGTTCCTTGCGGCTGTGGGCCTCGACATCTGCCGGCATCCCGGCATCTGCGATCTTTTCCTCGATGCGCGCGAACTCTTCCTCGTCGCCCCCCGTCTCGCCGAGCGCGGCCTGGATTGTCTTGAGTGGCTGGCGCAACAGGAACTTGCGCTGGTGATCGTCGAGATGCTCCTTGGTCCGTTCACCGATCTCCTTGGACAGCGCACCTCGAGCCGGTGCGACAGGAGCTTGAGCAGTGCCCGCACCTTTCAGCGGAATGGGTCATTTCAAGACGGGCCTGTTGTCTCGGCATCGCTCACGCTCGCCGTGATGTCGGCCAGGTCGGAAGGATTGCGTGTCGTCTGCAGCGCATTGATCAATTCCACCGGCACGCTGGGTAGCAGCGACCTGGCAATCCATCGAGGAAGGGCCGGCTTTCTCGCGGATGCCAGTTGGATCGTCAGGAGGAAGAGGGGCAAGCTAAGGATCGTCGAGGTCCCCGGCAAGGCTGGCACGGCATTGGGCAATGCAAAGAGAAGACCAGCACAAGATGCTGTCGCTGTCCATGGCAGCCGCCATGTCGCCGATGGAAACCAGTTGCCTGGACGGGTCTTGGGCGAGTCGCGCGATGCGGAGGTGCTATCCGTCGAGACCTTGCCGGCATTGGCCCACGACGCGGGCGGGCAATCCACATGGACCGCATTGCTTCAAAACGCATCTGCATCGGCCGGGATGCATCGACGCAGTTCGGCGCAGGCACTTGCCTCGCATCGGTATGCGCGGCTTTCGCTGGGCCTGGCTGCATGGCTGGAATGCATGGCGTGGCGCACCTCGGTCGGCAAGAAGGGCCGCAAGGCACTGTACCAACCGCTGCGTCCGTATGCGCTTCGCGTATCGGGCCGCCTGCATCACAAGTTGATCGATGCCGGCAAGGGCATTGCGCGCGCCCGACCCGCGCAGCGGCACAGGGTGCGCATCGCCGCCAAACGGCTGCGCTACGCCACCGACTTCTTTCGCTCGCTTTATCCGGGCAAGCCGGCGCAGCGCTACATCGAACGCCTGGCGGCCTTGCAGGATGTCCTCGGCCAGCTCAACGATGCCATCGTTGCCAAGCGCCTGCTCGGCGAACTTGCCGGGAAGGAACACAGGCTCGCGCCCTCCGCGAGAGCCGCCAGCGAGCACCTCGATCGGCGCAGCCGAAGCGCGAGGCCCGAGGTGCGCAAGCGCTGGAAGGACTTCAAGCGGATGGCGCTGCGGTGACGACCTGCGCAGACCTGTCTTCCGCTGCAAACGTGCGCACAAAATCCAGCGAGGACACGATACCCACCATCCCGTCGCGGCCTGTCACGACAACGTGATGGACGCCGCGCTCCACCATGAGCGCCGCGACCTTGTCGATCGGCGTGTCGAGGTCGGCCACGATTGGCTTGTAGGTGCACATCTGCCATGCGTGGGAAGTGGCGGCGTCGCGATTCTGTGCATGGAACTGCACGATGTCCGAGGCGCTGATCACGCCGACGGCTTCGCCCCGCACGGGCTCGGTGACGGGGACCCAGGACAGGTGCCTAGCGGAGAGCAGGGTCTCGACTTCCGCCACGGTGGCGTCCATGCCCACGCTCCATACGATGGGCTGCATCAGGGATGAGATGGTTCGGCTCATGTTGGCTCGCTTCGATTGAAGGTGATGCACGAACAGTAAGGACTGGAGGATGCCCGGCGGTTGATCAGGCGCAAGCCAATGGCCGATCGCGATCAAGTGGCGCTGGAAGGGTCCTCCACGCAGGCGAGAACCTCACGGTACACATGGAAAGAAAAGGCCCGCCATCCTTGCGGAGCGGCGGGCCTGGTGAAGGTCCCAGCCCCCGCGCCGATGCGCGAGCGGACTGGGCCTGTCTTCACCGCACGGCATCGGGCGGATGCCGCGAAATCCCCCGGGTGGAGGATCCCTCACTGTAGTGTTCCCTGTGTACGAAGTCTTGACGCAGGTCAAGGATTGGGCTGCTTGTCCCGTCTTCAGCCACTGCTGGTCATTCCTTGTTCAGGGCGCACCTCTGGCGAAACGGTGGAGGTCTACTTGACGACGATGACCGGCTGCTTCGCCAGCGCCATCACCTTGTGCACGACAGAGCCGAGCAGCATGTCGGCCACCGCGCCGCGCCCTTTGGAACCCAGCACGATCATGTCGAACCTGCCTTCGTTCGCGCATGCGACGATCTCCTGCGCGACATGGCCCGTGCGGATCTCCATGTCGTAGCCGATGTCATCGGCTTTCAGCAGCTTGATGGCCGGCTTCATCTCCTTCTCGCTGAGCTCGCGCAGGTAGTCCG
Source organism: Variovorax humicola (assembly GCF_037889915.1). Taxonomy (NCBI): domain Bacteria; kingdom Pseudomonadati; phylum Pseudomonadota; class Betaproteobacteria; order Burkholderiales; family Comamonadaceae; genus Variovorax; species Variovorax humicola. Next base: position 45,852 of record NZ_JBBKZV010000039.1, read on the forward strand.
CAACCTGGTCCTTGCCGACGAAGGCCTTGACCGCAGGCCGGTGTCGTCGTGCACGCTGACCAGCGTGATCCTGTTTCGCGTGCGCAAGAGGTGCACGAGTCCCGCCGCGTACTTCACGGCGCGCAGGGCATGCCTGGAGCCATCAGTTGCGACAAGGATTCTCATGGAAGGCTTCCGTTCTTCAGGCCGTCTGCTGGTTCAGCGTGACGGGGTGAAGGGGGCGATGGGCGCCTTCTGCGCGGACCAGTTCCTCGCCGAAGGATTGAAGGCGCTGCGCCTGGCTGCCGCTCTCGACTTCGCGCTGGGCGAAGGCTGCGTGGAGGAGGGGCGCGCGACCGAGAATTTGCGAGACCTCGTCCACCGCATTGGCCGCGCCGCCGCCGCCCATTACCGAGACGACGGCGACGTCCGGCAGGTGGTCTTGTCGCCGCATCACGAAGCTGCGCATGGGACTGGCCAGGCGCCATGCCCAGATCGGCGACACGAGCACCACGGCGTCGAATGACTTTGGCAACGGGCCGTCGTAGCGAATGGGCGGACAGCGACGCAGCATCGAGTCGAGCACGCTGCGCAGGTAGCCCGGGAGGCCCCTGCGCAGGCACTTTGCGCTTGCAGCAAAGATCAAGGGCGGGCTGCAACGCTTGCGGGTCGATGCGTTGCAGGCCGGTGCGATGCGCAAGGCGCGCGACGCCGCTGCGCAAGCGGACGAGGCGGTTCACGATCATCCGTATCGCGCAATTGGCATCGCTGCCGCGGCCGCGCTGTTCGTCGGTCTTCTTGCCGCCCGTCGCTGACTGTCTGCTGCCAAGGCCGAGGTCTCCCCACAGCGACGACCCCGGGCATCGGTTGCCCGATGGGCTCGCCACAACGTGTGCCCGGGCCGGCACCGTCATTGCCCGCGCCTATTCGAAGGGCGTGGCTTTTCTCGCATCCGTGGCAGGCCCTGGCGATTCCATGCCCCCTGCCGACTCGTCGCGCGAGACGGTCTCGATCGAACCCTGAAGCCTGCCCGGGCGCTCCATGTCGATTCGCCCCGGCTCCCACGCGTGTCCGGGAGTGACGCTCGCCATGTCATCGCCAGGGGGCGGGACGGTCGGAGCCTGGGCACGACGCCTGCGTGCCATCGCCGCAACTGGCGGGGGGACTGCGGTCGGGTGCTTTTTCATGTTCGGTACCCTTCGGTGCTGAAGAAAGGCGCTTGCCTCCGTCATGCGTGCGGCCTGCCGGCTCAGTGCGCTGCAAGGGTTTCGTCCGCGCGAACCCGGCCGTGTGGCGCCGGCTTGTCCATCGTCGCGGACAGCAGGCTTCTCAGCGCGGCAAGGCTGCGGGTGTTGAGGACATCGCGCGATTCCAGCCAGCCGCGTCGCGCCTGGCCGATGCCATGGCGCAGGTTGTCGAACTCGTCCAGGCTGTGGGCGTCGGAGGCGATGCTTACCAGCACCCCTTCGTCCTTGGCCATGCGGCAGGCGATGTCGTCCAGGTCGAGCCGGGAGGGCTGGGCATTGAGCTCCAGAAAGCAGCCGCGTTGACGCGCATGGCGTATCACGCGCGAAAGATCGATTTCACAGGCGGCGCGCTCTCCGATGAGTCGCGCGGTGGGGTGGGCGAGGACGCTGAAGCACGGGTGGTCCATGGCGCGCAGCAGCCGGTCGGTCTGCCTGTCGCGGGGCAAGTCGAAGCGATGGTGCACGGCTCCCACGACCAGGTCCAGCCGCCGCAAGACGGCGTCGGGCAGGTCCAGCCTCCCGTCCTCCAGGATGTCGACCTCGATGCCTTTGAGCAGCGTGATGCCAACGAGGCGGGCGTTGAGTTCGTCGATGCGGTCGATCTGTCGTGCAAGCCGTTCCGCATCCAGGCCGTGGGCCAGCGCAAGCCGCGGCGAATGGTCCGTGATCGCGAGATATTCGAGTCCGCGGGCTCGGGCGGCGGCGGCCATCGCCTCGAGGCTTTCGCGGCCGTCGCTCTCGCGCGTATGCGCATGCAGATCGCCACGCAGGTCGCGGCGTTGTACCAGCACGGGAAGGCTGTGCGACAACGCCGCCTCGATCTCACCGCGCTGTTCGCGCAGCTCGGGTTCGATGAAGGGCAAGCCAAGCGCGCCATACACCGATGCTTCCGTATCGCCCGCGATGCGCAGGTCGCCGCGAAAAAGGCCGTACTCGTTGAGCTTGAGCCCCGCCGCGTGCGCCCGCTGTCGCAACGCGATGTTGTGGGCCTTCGAGCCGGTGAAGTAGAGCCATGCCGCGCCGAAGCTCTCGTGCGGCACCGCCCGAAGATCCACTTGCAGGCCGCTGGCAAGCACGATACTGGCCCGCGTCGGTCCCTTGACGAGTACGCGCCGCCCGTCCGTGCCGGAAACAAAGCGGTCCATGATCGGACTGTCGTGCTCGACGGCCGCCACCAGGTCGAGATCGCCCACGGTGTCGCGTTGCCTGCGCAGGCTGCCCGCAGACTCGATGCCGAGAACGCCCGATATGGCGATGAGTTCTGCGCGCAGCGCGTCATACACTGACGTAGCCAGTGACAGCTTGAAGCGCCTTGGTTCCTTCAGGCGGGTCGCCGTGGC